>JBJONS010000411.1:0-22994 GCA_046051725.1 Pseudomonadota bacterium
CCGCCCCGGCGCCTGCGCCTGCTCCCGAGGCCGCGCCGGCGGTGGGCAGCGCGGCGCCCGCCCCCGCCGGCGGGGCCCCCGCTGCGGGCAGCCCCGCGGCCGGCGCCCCTGCGCCCGCGCCGGCGGCCGCTGCGGCTCCCGCGCCGAAGCCTGCCCCGGGATCGGAGCCCAAGCCTGCGCCCGCCGCGGTCCCCGCGCCCGCCGCGGACCCCGCGCCCGCGCCCGCGGCCGAGACCAAGGTGGCCGGCGCCCAAGGGCTGGTGCGGCAAGGGTGGCGCTACGCCGACAAGCAGGAGTGGGCGTCGGCTGAGGGCGAGTTCCGCCGCGCGCTGGAGCTCAAGCCGAACAGCGGACCCGCGCACTACGGCCTCGGCTACGTGCTTGTGAAGCAGGGCCGGTCGGATGGCGCCCACAGTGAGCTCTGCAAGGCCCAGCTCTACGCCGGCAGCGACGCGGCCCTGCGCCGGGAGATCTCGGCGATGCTGGGCGTGATCAAGCGAGAGTGCGAGTGAGCCCCGCGATCCGGTCCCTGCCCCTGGGCCGGGCCCCGCGGGCCGGCGGCGCCCTCCGCGGCGCCAGCGGAGCGCGCCGATGAGCCGCATGGCCGAGATCCCCCACGTCCGCGTGGTCGTCGCTGAGATCGAAGAGAACGGGGCCTTTCTGCTCACCCAGCGGCGGGCCAACGCCATCTTCCCCCACCTCTGGGAGTTCCCCGGCGGGCGGGTCGACGAGGGCGAGGCCGACGCCGACGCCCTCCGCCGCACGCTGCTCGACCGGCTCGGCGTGCACGCCGAGATCATCGGCCCCAGCGCCGCCTCCGCCCATGACTACGACACCTACGTGGTCGAGCTGGCGGTGCTGCGGGTGCGGCTGCACGAGCGCCCCCGCGCGCTCAAGGTGCAGGACTTCGCCTGGGTCCGGCCTGAGGCCTTTGACCGCTACGAGTTCCCGCCGGCCGACCGCGGCACGGTCTCCCGCCTGCTCGGGCTCGACAGCGGGGTGGCCGAGGGGGACTGAGCGCCGGCCGGGCTGCGGCGCCGCGCCTCAGAAGGACTGGCCCCAGCCCGCGCTGATTCCGAGGCCGGCGTCTCCCCAGGCGGCGTCCAGGCGCAGCAGGTTGGTCGGTCGGGGCGGCAAGGCGAGGCGGAGGCCGAGGCCCAGTCCGCCGTGCAGGCCCGGCGCCTCCCCGTCCGCCTGAATCCAGGCCCCCTCGGCGAAGGGGCAGAGGCTCAGCGCTCCCGCCGCGCCGACCGGCGCGCGCCCCTCCACCACCAGCGCGCCGTGGGCCCGGCTCCGCCAGCGGCCGGTCGGGCCGTGGCGCAGCAGCCCGCCGCCGCCGATCGGCTGCAGCCGCCAGACCGGGGTCTCGGCGATCGGCGCGCCGCCGACCGCCGCCCGCAGCGCGAGCCCGCCGGCCCCCGGGTCCCGCCGCAGCTCAGCCTGGCCCAGCGCGGCGGCGCCGACCCCCGTCTCCCAGGACGGGCCCCCCTCCGCGGTGAGCAGGCCCCGCCACGGCCCGGGGAGCGCGAGGCTGAGGCCGCCCGCGCCGCCGTGGCCCGCCAGGCCCGCGTCCCACCGGAGCTGCGGCCCGAGCCAGGCCGTCGCGGGGCCGCGCTGCCAGCGGGGCGCGCCGGTCAGGGCGCCGCTCCAGAAGCGGGCGGTGTCGACGCGCTGGCCCTGCTCCCAGGTGTCGAAGACGACGCGCTGTACGGAGATCCCGCCGATGACGCCCAGCCCCTCTCGCGCGGGGCTCGACGCGCTCAGCGCGAGGCCGCCTTGGCCCCGGTTGGTCCAGCCCAGCTGGGCGTCGAGGCGGGCGCCGCGCAGGCCCAGGTCGGGGTGGCGCAGGGCGAGGCCCAGCCCGGCCCCGAGCCCGCTCGCCCCGATCGGCGCCACGCCCGCCGCCCAGGTGCCCGGACCGGCCGGCCAGCGCCCGCCGCCCACCCGCAGCGCCGCCTCGAGGCCGCCGCCGTCGACCCCGTCGAGCGCGGCGAGCGGCGCTGCTCCGGCCCAGACCAAGCGCGCGGTGGCCGGTCCCGGGGCCGCGGCCAGGGCCCGCGCCGCAGCCTCCGCCGCGCGCTGCGGCGAGGTGCCCGGCACGCCGATGAGGGCGGGGAAGAGCTCCCGGTCCGCGGCGGCGAGCTGGCACCAGGCCGAGCGGGCCGGACAGCGGGCCAGCGCGGCGTCGAGGCGGGGCCCGTAGCGCAGCAGGCCCCCGGTCCCGCCCACCAGCAGCAGGCGCGCCGCGGCCGCCGCTTCGGTCGCCGGCGCCGCCGCCGCCGCCGCCCGGGACCAGGCCGCGCGGGCGGCCCGTCGATCACCCGCCGCCCAGGCCGCGTCGCCCGCGTCGAGCTCCTCCCAGGCCTCGGGGCGCGGCTCGACCTGCTCGACCCCCTCGCTCATGCGGGCGCGCTCCGCACGGCCGGGACCCCCGGCCTCAGAGCACGCGGTGCCGGGCCAGCGGCACCTCGGCCCGCACCTGGGCGGTCTTGTCGAGATCGATGGGCGCGACGCAATAGCCAGGGCCATCGCCGCACTCGGCCAGCACGGTGCCCCAGGGGTCGACGATGAGCGCGTGGCCGTAGCTGCGGCGCAGGCCCCCGTCGTCGTGGGCCCCCCACTGGGCCGGGGCGAGGAGGTGGGCCTGGCACTCGATGGCCCGGGCGCGCAGCAGCGTGTGCCAGTGGTCCTTGCCGGTCATCAGCGTGAACGCCGACGGCACCGCCAGGATGGTGGCGCCCCGGTCGACGAGGCCGCGGTAGAGCTCGGGGAAGCGCAGGTCGTAGCAGACGCTGAGCCCGAGGCGCCCGAGGGGGGTGTCGGCGACCACGAGCGCGCGCCCCGGCAGCGTGCGCTCGCTCTCGAGGAAGCGGACCCCGCCCTGCGCGCGCAGATCGACGTCGAAGAGGTGGATCTTGCGGTACTGCGCCACCAGCGCGCCGTCGGACCCAAAGAGCAGCGAGGTGTTGTAGCTGTGGGTGGGCGGGCCGCCGTCCGGGCCGTCGGGGCCACGCTCGGCCACGCTGCCGACCAGCAGGTGGACCCCGAGCTCTGCGGCCAAGGCGCCGTAGCGGCGCGCCCGCGGGCCGTCGGTGGGCTCGGCCAGCGCGGCCTTCTGGTCGTGGGGGCCGAGGTAGTCGGTGGCCTCGGGCGTCGCGATGAGCGTGGCGCCGGCCCGTGCGGCCGCGCGGATGAGCCCGGCGGCCTGGGACCAGTTGCGCTCGAGGTCAGCGCTGCCGTTGAGCTGGACTGCGGCGACGAGGGGCATGGTGGGCTCGGGGCGCCCGGGGCGTGCGGGCGCGGCGCGGTCTGCTATCCTGTACCACCTGTCCGCCGCGGCGATGGCCGCGCCTCCGCGCGCCGACCACGCTGGGCCGCGACCGCCCCCGAGGAGCCCCCCATGCAGTTCACCCGCACCTCCTTGACGCTCATCGCGCTGCTGACCGCCTGCGGGGGGCAGAAAGGCGGCCTGACCGTCTTCAACACGCCGCCCTCGGTCACCATCGTGAGCCCGCCCGACGGCACCCAGCTCCAAGAGGGCGAGACGGTGACCTTCGAGGCCCGGGTGGACGACGCCGAGAACGACGACGGCGAGCTTGAGATCCGCTGGTCCAGCGATCTGGGCGGCGAGTTCCCCGGCCCCTTCCTGCTCGAGGGCGGGGTCACCAGCCTGACCACCGCCAGCCTCGACGGCGGCTTCAACCACGTCATCACCGTGACCGCCATTGACCCCTCGGCTGAGGCCGACAGCGCGTCGATCACGGTCACCGTCGAGGATCTGCCCGACGCGCCCAGCATCGAGATGGCCCGGCCGATCGACGGCGAGACGGGCGTCGAGGGCGTCGCTTTCGCCTTCTCGGCCCTGGTCTCCGACCCCAAAGAAGAGGCCAGCGCGCTCACGGTGACCTTCTCCACCGACCAGGCCGAGGGCGCCTTCTGCACGCCCGAGGTCGACGCCGCCGGCGAGGCCCGCTGCGAGGCCGTCCTCGGCATCGGCGCGCACGTGCTGACCTTCCTCGTCGAGGACGGCGAGGGCTTCTCGGACGAGGTGAGCCGGGTGTTCACCGTGCGGGGCCGGGATGGCGACGGCGACGGCTTCGAAGGCGAAGAGTGGGGCGGCCCCGACTGCGATGACGACGACGCGAGCGTCTTCCCCGGTGCTGATGAGGTCTGCAACGACGCGGATGAAGACTGCGACGGCATCATCGACGAAGAGACCGTGTGCAGCGACGATGACCTCGACGGCTACACCGAGGCCGAGGGCGACTGCGACGACAGCGTGCCCGCCAGCTACCCCCTCGCGCCCGAGATCGAGGACGGCTACGACAACAACTGCAACGGCATCATCGACGAGGGCACGCCGGCCTACGATGATGACGGCGACGGCTACAGCGAGCGGGCGGGCGACTGCAACGACAGCCTCGCGGCGATCAACCCGGCGGCGGTCGAGATCTGCGACGGCGTGAACAACGACTGCGACGCCGAGGTCGACGAGCAGAACGCGTCGGGCTGCACCAACTACTTCTATGACTACGACGGCGACGGCTTCGGCAGCACGACCAGCGCCTGCGTCTGCGGTCCGACCGGCTACTACACCAGCGCCTACAGCAACGACTGCTACGACTACAACGCCAGCGCGAGCCCGAGCGCCCTGGCGTGGCAGGTCAACCAGCGCGGCGACAGCAGCTTCGACTACAACTGCGACGGCACGCAAGAGCGGCAGGTCACGCAGACCGGCAGCTGCGGCAGCTGGCCGGGCTGCGGCGCAGACCCCCAGGGCTGGAACGGCAGCGTGCCTGGCTGCGGCAGCAACGGCGCCTGGCTCACCGACTGCAGCATCAACTGGTTCTCGTGCAACGCCTCGACCGAGACCCGCCAGCAGTCCTGCCGCTGAGCGCGCCGCCGACCGCCCGGTGGAGGCGCCCGCGGCCCGCGGATAGGCCGGGGTCATGCGCCCCGCCCTGCCCGCCGCCGCCCTGACCCTGCTCCTCGGCTGTGATCGGCGGCCTGACGTGGTGCTCATCACCATCGACACGCTGCGGGTGGATCATGTCGGCGCCTTCGCGCCCGACAGCCCGGCCCGCACGCCGCACATGGACCGGCTGGCCGCGGCGGGGGTGCGCTACACCCAGGCCTACTCGCCGATCAGCGTGACGGGGCCGGCCTTCTGCACGCTGCACACCGGCCAGCTCCCCGGCCGGCACGGCGTGGTGATGAACGTGTTCCGGGGCGGGGCGAACCTGCCCCCGGCCGCCGAGACCCTCGCCGAGCGGCTGTCGGCGGCCGGCTGGTCCACCGGCGCCTACTTGTCGGGCTTCACGCTTCGCCCGAGCCTCGGCTTGGACCAGGGCTTTGACAGCTACGTCGCCCCCGGCTCCCGCCGGCGCAGCGGGGGCAACACCAACGACCGCCTGTGGGGCTGGCTGGTCCGGCAGCCGGGCCCGATCCTGGCCTGGTACCACAGCTATGACCCGCACGGACCGCTGGGCGCCTGGGACGAGCCCGCCGTGCACGCCGGCCTGCGGCGCGGCGGGCCCGAGCTCGAGCGCATCCCGCAGTACCAGCGCATCGATGACATCACCGACGAGGCCTTCTTCCGCGCCCGCTACGCCCACGCGGTCGAGTACGCCGACGCCCAGGTGGGGCGCATCCTGTGGATGCTCGAGGCCACCGGCCGCTACGACGACGCGCTCATCGTGCTCACCGCCGACCACGGCGAGAGCTTCACCGAGCGCGAGCTGTGGTTCGACCACGGCACCACCGCCCACGAAGAGCAGCTCCACGTGCCGCTGGTCATCAAGTACCCCGACGGCTGGGGGGCGGGCCGCGCTGAGGACGCGCTGGTGGGGCTCCAGGACGTCGCGCCCACCGTGCTCGACGCGCTGGGCCTGCCCGGGCTGCTGGTGACCGACGGCATGAGCCTGCGGGTCGAGCCGCTGGTCGGCCACCCCCAGCTCGAGGGCGAGTCGAGCCACTGCAAGAAAGAGGCGGTGCTCGGCTGCGCGCCGCGCGGACCGGGCGGCAAGATGCTGGCGGTGCGCACCCGCGACCAGACCTACATCGAGGAGCCCCGGTCCGAGGGGCAGAGCGCGCGGCTCTACGACCGCAGCGCCGACCCGGGCGAGCGGGCCCCCCTCGCCCAGGCGGCGCCCGCCGCGCTCCACGAGGTCGTCGCGCGCATGGCCGCGGATCGCGCGGCGATGGGCCTGGTCGACCCCGAGGCCGACGAGGCCCCGGCCGGCGGGCGGGCCCAGGCCGATGATGAGCTCGAGGCGCTGCGGGCGCTCGGCTACATCAGCGGGCCGGCGACCGAGCCGCCCGCTCCCGCCGGCGCTCCATGAGGTGCAGCAGGGCCGGCAGCATCAGCAGGTCGCCGGCCAGCGCCGCCACCATGGTCACCGAGCTGAGCAGGCCGAAGTGCTTGGTGCTGGTGAGCTCAGACAGCGTCAGCACGCCGAAGCCGGCGACCAGCAGCACGCTGGTGAAGACGATCGCGTCACCTGCGCCGAGGATGGTCCGCCGGATGGCCTCATCGGCGCCGTGGCCCTGCGCGCGCTCGGCGCGGTAGCGCACCAAGAAGTGGATCGTGTCGTCGACCGCGAGGCCGACCGCGACCGTGAACGACACGATGTTGCTGGTCTGCAGATCCGCCCCGATGACCCGCAGCGTCGCCAGGGTGAACAGCAGCGGCAGGATGTTGGGGATGCAGGCCAGCAGGGCCATCTTCAGGTCGCGGCTGACCAGCACCAGGGTGCCGGCGACGACCCCGAACACGAGCACGATCCCCCACAGCAGGTCGTGAATGAGCCCGTGCACGCCGATCGCCGCGAGCAGGCCGTCCCCGGTGAGCACCGCCTGCTCGGGCGCGCCGGCCATCACCTCGCGCGCCGTGGCGGTCAGCCGATCGCGGGCCGCGAGCATGGCCCGCCCGCCGTCATCGCGCACCAGGGCGAGCACCCGGCCCCGGGCCTGCTCTTCGTCGAGCAGCCCGCGCAGGGGCGCGGCGCCCGACATGTCGGCCAGCAGCAGCTCTTGGGCGGCGGCCTCGCGGCTCGGCGGTCCGCCCTCCTCGCCGGTGAGCGCGCGGTGCAGCCCGTCGAGCGCCCCCGCCGGCGAGCTCGTCCAGCGGACCGCGGGCTCCGCGCGCAGCGCGGCCTCGAGCGCGCGCTGGCGGGCGAGGGACTCCGGCGTGATGAGCGCGCCCGGGGGCCCTTCGATGTAGAAGAACATCGGGATGACGCCGGCGAGCTCATCCTGGCTGGTGGTGACCGCGCGGTGGGTGGCGGTGCCCGGCGGGTACATCTCGAGCAGCCGGCTGTTGCTCTCGACCCCACTGCCCAGCGCCGCCGCGCCCAGGCTCAGCGCCGCGCAGACCAGCAGCACCGCGCCCGGGCGGGTCGAGGTGAGGCGGTCGATGGCCGCGAAGATCCGGCCATCGGACGCCCGGGCGGGCGCGATGACCCTGCCCTCGGGCACCCAGGCCAACAGCGCCGGCAGCACGAAGATCACGCCCAGAAAGGTGATCAGCATGGCCACGCTGGCCTGAAAACCGAACGCCCGGATCACCTGCGTGTCGGCCACGAGCAGGCTCGCGAAGCCGGCCGCGGTCGTGAAGGTGGTCAGCCAACAGGCCAGCAGCATGTCGGGGAGCGCGCGCTCGAGCGCGGCGGCCCGGTCGAGCCCCGCTGCCCGCAGCTCGCGGTAGGCCGTGGTGATGTGGATGCCGTCGGCGGCGCCGATCACGATGACCAGGGTCGGCACGAGCACGCTGAGCAGGTTGAAGGTCGTGCCCGCGAGCACAAGCGCCGACATCGCCCACAGGTCGGCGACCACCACGGCGATCAGGGGGGCCAAGCCCAGCCGCACCCGCCGGAACAGGACCGCGATCGTGCCGGCGAAGATCACCGCGACCAGCGGGAAGAAGCGCATCTGGTCGGCGTTCATGCGCGCGACCACGTCAGTGCGCACAAAAGGCACGCCAGTGACCAGCAGCTCGACCCCCGCTGGGCGCGGCACCGCCTCGGCCGCGGCGACCAGCGTCGAGACGGCGGGGCTGAGCTCGGCCACCGCGCGGCGCTCGCGCAGGACGCGGGCCCGCACCGCGACCGTGTCGAGGTCCTCGCTGACCAGCAGCCGACGGGTGGCCGGGTCGTTCGCCAGGGCCCGCAGGCCCTCGACCCCGGGGGTGTCGGCGCCCGGGTGGGCCTGAGTGAGCGCGCCGTCGACCTGGGTCAAGACCGCCGCGTTGTGGGGCGAGTCGACCCGCTCGACTAGGGGCGAGCCCTCCAGCGCCGCGTGCAGGGCCGCGACGTAGGCCGCCCCCTCGGCGCTGGCGACCGCGCCGCGGACGATCAGCACGAGATCGTTGTCTTCGCGACCGAAGTGCTGCTCGGCCAGCCGCAGCTGGGCCACCTCGGGCCCCGTGTCAATGAACATCGCCTGGGGCGTGAAGTCGACCGGCGCCCCGCCGCGGACCAGGCGCAGGCCAGCCGGCGCGCCGACCGCGACGCTGACCAGCAGGAGCAGGAGCAGGGCGAGGCCCCGGCGCTCGGCGCAGAGCCGGGCCCAGCGGGCGATCAGGCGCTGCAGGGCGTTGGCCCGGGTCGGGTCGAAGCGGAGGGCCTCGGAGGGGGGCCCGCTCACGGCGCGGCCGGCGGGGGCGCGCGGCCCTCGAGCGCGATCTCGCCGCCCAACATCGTCGACACGCGGATCAGCGCCAGGGCCCCGAGCAGCACGCCCATCCACAGGGTCACCGTCCGGGCGATGAGCGCGGCGGGCACCGCCACGCCCCGCTCGACCCCGAGGATGGTCATCGCGCCCACCGCCATCGCGCCGTCGGTCACGCCGAGCCCGCCCGGCGAGGGCGCGCCGAGGATGGTCGACGAGGCGTAGATGTAGATGGCCCCGGCGGCGTCGACCGGCACGCCGAAGCCCGCGAAGGTCTGCCAGTAGGCCACGCACTCGGCGAGCCAGGCCACCACGCTGATCGCGACCGTGAAGAGCAGGGGCCGCGGCGCGAGGCAGGTCTGGGCGGCGTCGACCATCAGGCGCAGCCGCGGGCTTAGCCGGCCGACCACCGGCAGGCGGTCCATGACGTCGAGCGTGCCGTGCATCAGGCGGCGGCTGGACAGCACCACCAGGCCGGCGGCCACGGCGAGGCCGAGGCCGATCAGCGGGCCGGTCTGCTCGGACGCGTAGGTGCTGACCCCAAACGCCGCGATCACCAGCATCGCCACGCCGTCGGTCAGCCGCTCGCCGACCAGCGCGGGGATGGTGCGGGCCATCGGCGCGCCGGTGCGGGCCTGCACCACGTAGGGCTTGAGCAGCTCGCCGGCCTTGCCCGGAGAGATCGCCATGCTCAGGCCGGCGACGAAGGTCCAGGCGTCCTCGCCCAGCGGCATCTTCACGCCGAGGCGGCCGAGCAGGTAGTGCCACTTGAGGAAGCGGAGCGCGTAATTGACCGCGGTCAGGCCGATGAGGGGGACGAGGTACCGCCAGTCGAAAGCGAGCAGCGCGGCGCTCACCTCGTCAAAACCCGCCCAGATGCTCCCGCCAAGGTATACGAGGGCGCCGACCGCCAGGGCGCCGACGACCCAGCGCTGAAAACGTGCGAGGAGCGATCTCTGCATGGGCCACGACTAACCGTTGGGCCGCCCGCCGCAGGACGACGCTCAGGGAGAGCCCGCGGGTGCCGATGCAGGGGCGGAGCAGGGGGTGAGCGTTGCGCTACCGGGTCAGCTTCACAGGCGGTCGACGGGCCGCTGGCGCGCCGCTCGCGCCCGTCGAGGTCGGCGCGGCGAGCTGGCTCTCGGCCCTGGCCTCGGCCCTGGACGCCGCGGGCTTGGTCGATGGCCTCGAGCGCCTGGCCTGCGAGCTCCTGCCCAACGGCAGCGTGCTCGCGCGGGACGGCCGGACCGGCCAAGGGTTTGTGGTCGAGCCGCTGCGAGAGGGGGTCTCCCTCGGCCACCGCGCCGACGACGACGGTGAGCCGCCGCTCGACGCGCTCGACAGCGGCGAGGAGCACACCGGCCCCACCCTCGCCGAGCCGGTGTCGGCCGCGGTGGTCGAGGCCGCGACCCCCGAGGCCGCGCTGGCGTTGATCCGCCGCGCGCCGACCATCGCGGCGGCCTGCCAGGCGGCGCTGGCGGTGGCGCAGCGCTTCATCCCGGCCGAGGCGGGCAGCGTGCTGCTCCGCCAAGATCAGGGCCTCTACGTACAGGCCGCCTCGGGGCCCCGCGGTGGCGCGCTGGTCGGCACCCTGCTGCCCGCAGACCGGGGCGTGGTGGGCGACGTGCTCAGCCGCGGGGTCGGGCTGGTGGTGCGGGCCGCCGACCGCGATCCGCGCTTCGAGGGCCACATCGACGTGATCACCGGCTTTCACACCCGGGATCTCGTCTGTGCGCCCCTGCGGGTCGGGCCCGCGCCGACCGCTGAGCCGGTCGGCGTCATCCAGCTGCTCAACGCACCCCAGGGCCAGACTTTTGGGGGGATGGAGCTCAAGGGCCTGCTGCAGGTCGCGGACGTGCTCGGCGAGCGCATCCGCGCCGGGCACCGCTGAGCGGCACGGGGGCCAGCGCGGCCCCGATCCGCCTGCGGTGGTCGGCTACTTGACCTCGACCTTGACCACCAGCGTGCTCTTGACCTCGATGCGCAGGCGGGCCTGCAGCTTCTTGTAGAGCTCGAGGTTCTCGGGGTTGGTCGTCTCGAGCTCGACCACCGCGGCGTCTTGCTCGCGGGCCGGGTGCTTCTTGAGCCAGAACTCGACGCTGCTGTCGTCGTCGAAGGTGAAGCGCCACTTGTTGCGGTTGTCGACGGTCCACTTCTTGCCGTCGGCCGACATCAGCGTGCCCACGGTGTTGACGGTGCAGTCGTACATCCAGGGCTGGAAGTTGCTGTCGTAGACGCAGTCGACCTCGGCGGGGATGGCGCCGGCCTTCACGGTCACGAGCTTGACCTGGGTCCAGGGCAGCTTCTGGTAGGCCCCGCTGCCCTCGGCCGAGATCACGAGGTCCTTCTCGGCGGTCGACCAGCCCTCGTCGCCGAAGAAGTCGGTGCTGCGCTCGATGCGCTTGACGTGGCCGGCCTTGGTCGTGCCGTCGGCCATGGTCACCACGACGTTCAGGTCGGCGTTCTTGACCTCGACCGGCGCGGGGGGCGGCGCCGGCTCGGCGGCGGCGACCGGGGCCGGGGCGGCGACCGGCGCGGGGGCGGCGTCGGCGACCGGCGCCTTCTTGCCGGCGCAGGCGCCGAGCAGCGCGAGGCCGAACAGGGGAGCGAGGAGGGCGAAGGGACGGAGGGACATGCGGACCTCGTGCGGCGGTGCGGTGGGCCGGCGCGGGGCCGGCGGGCGCGGAGGACGGGCGCGGGCGACGGACGGGGACGACCGAAGGAGACGACCGAAGGAGATGGCGGGTGCGGACGACGGGTGCGGACGACGGGCGCGGAGGCCGCGGAGGAAGGCGTGGGCGGACGACGTCGTGCCCGATGTCCGCGCCTCATATCGCGGGGGGACCGGCCTGTGTTCCCTCCGGGGGAACGCCCGCGGCGGTCGGGGGCGGCGGGGGCTGCAGACCTGCCTGCAGCGCGCTGCGCAGCAGCACCGCGGTCGCGCCGGCCCCCGCCAGCATGAACAGCAGCTGCTGGCCGCGCACGAGGCTCGCGGTCGCCACCGCGTCCACCCAGGTCAGGCCCGCCGCGGTGCTCAGCAGGGTCGCGAACAGCAGGTCCCACCCGAACTGGGAGCCCGGCAGCGCGAACAGCAGCACCGCGCCGGCGGTCGTGATGGCGTAGGTGAAGGCCACGCCGGCCAAGGACCAATCGGCGCCCAGGCCCTCGACGGCGACGGCGATGCCGCTGATCACCGTGAGGTGGCCGAGCGTCGACCAGCCGAGCGCGGGCAGCAGGGCGCGGGGCCCCCGCGTGGCGATCCGGCGGGCGGCCTCGGCCAGCGCCTCTCCGGCGGCCAAGGCCCGCGCGGCGAGGCGGCCGATGAGCGGCAGGCCCACGAAGGGCCGCGCGCAGGCCCGCGCCAGGCGCAGCAGCGGGTCGGGGCGCGCCGCGAAGACCAGCAACATCAGCCCGGCGAGCCCGACGCCGCCAGCACCGACGAGCACCCCTTGGGCCAGCGAGGGCGGCAGGGGCAGCGGGCTCAGCAGGGGGATGATCGCGGCGAGCAGCGAGGCCGACGCGAGGCCGATGAGCCGCGCGCCGATCCCGCTCGCGGTCGCGTCGGCGAGGCTCAGGCCGTAGCGCCGGTGGGCGAACCAGGCCGCGGCGAGCTCGCCGAACGGCCCAGGCACGGCGTAGTTGAGCATCAAGCCGGCGAGGATGATGAGGGTGAGGCCGCCGGGGCCGGGCAGCGCCGCGCCCGGCGGGGGCGGCGGCATCAGCGAGCGCCACCGCAGGCCCATGATGATGAAGGCCACGCTCATCAGCGCGGTCGCGAGCAGCAAGTGGCCGGGGCTCGCCCGGTCGACGAGGTCGCGCAGCGCCGTCGCCGCCGCGGGGTGCTGGCTGGCCGCCAGCAGCCCGAGGCCGAGCGCGGCCACGGTCGCGGCCACGGACCAGAGCCCTTTGCCGACCGCGGCGCGGGTCTCGCGGGGATCGAAGGTCGGCGGGGAGCGCACGGGGAGCCTCGCGGGGCGGGCAGACGCCCCTCCCGCGGCCCGTGCTATCCCTGCCGCGCCGGCGGGGAGGGCCTACTGCACGCTGACCTTGCGCGTGGCCTCGGCCTCGCCCGACTCCTCGTCGGTCGTGCTCTCGGTCACCCGCATCCGCAGCTGCACCCCCTCCGGGCCGGTCAGCGGGTAGGCCGCGTCGGCCGCCGACGGGCGCCCGCGGTCCGCCTGGGTGATCAACGCGGTGGTGTAGGCGCGCCCAAAGTCGTACTGCAGGTTCTTTTGCGCGCAGCCCGCGGCGAGGACCAGCGCGGGCAACAAGTGGTGGGGCTTCATCGCGGGCTCTCCTCGGTGGCGCCGAGCCGCTGGAGCGCGGCCTGGGCGTGGGGGTGGCTGGGGTCACGGGCGAGGGCCCGCTCGAACTGCGCCCGGGCTTCGGGCGCCGCGCCCCGGAGCATGAGACCGACGCCCACGTTGTAGTGCGCGTCCGCCTCCGAGCCGGCGGCGCGGAAGACCCGCAGCGCCTCGCCCTCCCGCTCGGCGGCCACGAGCGCAAAACCGAGGTTGTTGCGGGTCTGGGCCCGCGCGCCGTCGAGCTTGAGCGAGGCGCGCAGCGCGTCGACCGCCGGCGCGGCCTTGCCGGCGCTCATCAGCGCGAAGCCGAGGTTGTTTTGGTAGGACGGGTCGTCGGCCTTGTGCCGGACCGCGTCGGAGAAGCTGGCCACCGCGGCGTCCAGCCGCTTGCGCTCCATGTGCAGGACGCCGAGCTGGTTGTGGGCCCGGGCGTCCCGTGGGTTGCGCTTGAGGTAGGCGGCGAGCAGCTCTTCGGCGTCGTCGAGCAGGCCAATGTCGATGAGCGCCTCGGCCTGGTGCACGTCGAGCTCTTGCGGGGGCGCGCCGTCGCGCCGCAGCTGGGCGGTGAGCTCCAGCGCCTCTTCTGGGCGCCCGGCCTCGAGCAGGGCGATGACGAGGTCCAAGCGCGCGGCCTCGCGGCCCTCGGCGGTGGCCCAGGCGGGGGTGGGCTCGGCCCGCTGGCGGGCCCGGTCGCGGGCGGCGGCTGGCGCCGCGGCGCCGATGAGGGTGAGCCCGAGCGTGAGGCCGAGGGCGAGCGTCTGGAGGCTGCGCATGGTCACTCCTTCCCCATGGCCGGCAGCACGTTGTTCTTGATGTTCACGGCGGCGGGGCCGACCAGAACAGTGAACAGGGCCGGCAGGACGAACACGATCATCGCGACCGTGAGCTTGGGCGAGATGCCCGCGGCCTTCTCTTCGGCCGCCAACATGCGCTTCTTTCGGACAAGATCGCTGTGGTTGCGCAGCGCGCTGGCCACGCTGGTGCCAAAGCGCTCGGCCTGCAGCAGCACGTTGACCAGCGCGTTGACCTCTTCGAGCCCGGTGCGGTGGTCAAAGTGCCGCAGGGCGTCGACGCGGGCGACCCCGGCCTCGACCTCGTAGTTGACCATCTGCAGCTCGGCGGCGAGGGCCGGGGCCGAGCTGTCCATCTCTTTGGCCACCCGGCGGAAGGCCGCGTCGAGGCCGAGGCCCGCCTCGACGCTGGACACGAGCAGGTCCATGGCGTCGGGGAAGGGCTTCATCAGGGTCTCTTGGCGGGCCGACCTGCGGCTGTCGACGTAGAGCTTGGGCGCGTAGTAGCCGATGGCCGCGCCGACAAGCGCGCCCAGCGCGATGTAGATGGGCTTGTTGCCCCAGGCGATCAGCAGGCCGACCACCAGCAGGCCCAGGGTCAAGGCGCTGCGGAGCACCGAGAAGGTCTCGAGCGCGCCGCGGCCACGGAAGCCGGCCTGGGCCATCCACCGCCGCTGCGCGACCAGCTCGGTCTCGGCCGTCGGGCGGGACAGCGCGCTGACCTTGCCGACGAGGTCCTTGCGGTCACCGGTCTTGACCGTGAGGTTGTCCTCGACCTTCTGGACCGTGGTCAGGTCCGCCACGCGGTCGGCGGCGGTCCGCTCGGGGTTGAGGAAGCCGCGGAGCGCCCAGAGCACGCCGAGGACCGCGGTGAAGGCGGCTGCCGCGATGATGGCGCCGATGAGGCCAGTGGTCATGGCTCAGACCTCCACCTTAGAGACGGCGCGCATCACGAAGATCCCGGTGGTGAACCACAGCGCGCCGGCCATGGCGATCTTCTGACCCAGGGGGTCAGTGCCCATCGGGCTGAGGTACTCGGGGCGGGTGAGCCCGATGAGGCAGAGCAGCGCGAAGGGCAGGCCGCCGAGGATGATCGACGAGATCCGCGCCTCGGCGGTCATCGCCCGGACCTTGGCCTCGAACACGAAGCGGTCGCGCACGGTGCGGGCGATGGTGTTCAAGATCTCGATGAGGTTGCCGCCGGTGTCGCGCTGCAGCAGCACCGAGCTCACGAAGAGCTTGAGGTCGAAGTTGCGGGTGTTGCGCGCGCTCAGCGCGTTGAGGCACTCGCGCATGTCGCGCCCGAGGTTGTTCTCCTCAAAAACCCGGCCGAACTCGTCGCGGACCGGCGCCGGCATCTCTTCGCTGCAGAGCTTCATGGCGTCCGAGAAGCCGTGCCCGGCCTGCAGCGAGCGGGCGACCAGGTCGAGCGCGTCGGGCAGCTGCTCAGACAAGCGGCGGGCGCGCGTCGTCGCCGCGCTGCTCAGCATCATCACCGGGATCGCGCCGGCGAAGACGCCGATGAGGCCGATCGGGCTGCGCAGCAGGGCGGTCATCATCACCGCGCCGGTGATCGCCGCCCCGCCCACCCGCGCGACCAGCGCGCTGAAGGGGTAGGGGCTGCCGGCCTCGAGCAGCAGCATCTCGAGCCGGTCGCCGGTGCCGCCCAGCGCGGTGGCCACCGTGTCGCGGCCCTGCAGGTGGAAGGCGTCGCTCGGCGGCGGCTCTTGGTTGGTCCCGAGCCGGTGGGCCAGGGCGCGGGCCCGGGCCTCTTCTTGGCTGCGCACGCTCCAATACAGGAAGCCGGCGACGGCGATCACCGCGAGGAAGACGACGACAGCCACGACCACAAGCATGGTCTTCATGGGGCACCTCTGGCGCGGGCCGCGTGTGGGCGGACCGCGGGCCGCAGTTGCGGAGCGGGTGGACGCGCCGGGCGCGCAGCGGGCCGCGGCGGGGGCGATCTGCGCCTCTCCCGCCCCGTTTCGGCGCTACACGTCGAGCTTGTAGCGGAAGTGGTCGCGGGGGATCTCCACGCCGTTGCGTTGCAGGCGCGACATGAACTTCGGCCGCACGCCGGTCGCCTGAAAGCTGCCCTGGATCCGCCCCTCGTCGGACACCCCGGTCTGGTTGAAGACGAAGATGTCTTGGGTGGTGATGACGTTCCCCTCCATCCCCGTGATCTCGGTCAGTGCGAGGATCCGGCGCGAGCCGTCCGCGAGACGGTCGGTCTGGACGATGATGTCGAGGGCGCGGCTGATCATCTCGCGGATGTTTTTGTCGGTGAGGTTCGGCATGCCCATGCCGATCATCGTCTCCATCCGGGCGAGCGCGTCGCGGGTCGTGTTGGCGTGGACCGTGGCGAGCGAGCCCTCGTGGCCGGTGTTCATCGCCTGCAGCGTGTCAATGGCCTCGGGGCCGCGGATCTCACCGAGGATGATGCGGTCGGGGCGCATCCGCAGCGCGTTCTTCACGAGATCGCGGGCGGTGACCTCGCCGCGGCCCTCGAGGTTGGACGGGCGGGTCTCGAGGCGCACCACGTGGGGCTGCTGCAGCTGGAGCTCGGCCGCGTCCTCGATGGTGATCACGCGCTCGCCGTGCGGGATGAACGAGCTGAGCACGTTGAGCAGCGTGGTCTTGCCCGAGCCGGTGCCGCCGCTGATGAGGCAGTTGAGCTTGGACTTCACGCAGCCCTTGAGGATCTCCATGAACGGCGCGGGCAGCGCGCCGAAGTTGACGAGGTCCTCGGCGCTGATCGGGATCTTCGAGAAGCGCCGGATCGAGATGGTCGGGCCATCGAGCGCCAGCGGCGGGATGATCGCGTTGAAGCGGCTGCCGTCTTGCAGGCGCGCGTCGACCATCGGGGTGGTCTCGTCGATGCGCCGCCCGACCGCCGACACGATGCGGTCGATGATCTGCATGAGGTGGGCATCGTCGTTGAACTTCATGTCCAGGCGCTGCAGCTTGCCCTTCTTCTCCACGAAGACGGTCTCTGGGCCGTTGATCAGGATGTCGCTGATCTCGGCGTCGCGCAGCAGCGGCTCTAAGGGGCCCAGGCCGAGGATCTCGTCGAGGATCTCGTCGACGAGGCGCTCCTTCTCCAGCCGGGTCAGCGGCAGCTTGCGGGCCTCGACCGTGTCGGTCAGCGTCGCGCGCAGCCGCCGGGTCAGCTCGGGCTTGGCGGTCTTGGCGACCTGCTCAAAGTCGAGCTTCTCGATGAGCTCGGCGTGCAGCTGCTTCTTGATGCGCTCGAACTCGGCGCCGTCGGTCGTGCCCGGGGCCCGAAAGCGCTCCTGCGCCCCGCGCACGCGGTCAATGAGGCGGGATGGGGTCGGCTGGGGGAGCGACATCGGGGGGCCTCCGGTGAGCAGCGGGCGCGGTCAGGTGAGACGAGGGGAGTGGTCGAGCGGCCTCAGCCGAACAGCCCGCCGAAGAAGGAGCGGGAGTTGCTCGCCGGCACCTGCGCGACCCGCTCGGTGATGAGATCGACCATGGCGGCGAGGTCCTTGTAGGCCTGCGAGCGGCTCGAGACCTCGCGGAGCAGCTGCCCCTGGTTGACCGCCCGCTGGCAGGCCGCCGGGTCGGCGCTCACGGTCGCGGCGACCGCGACGCCCAGGTTCGTCTCGATGTCGCTGAGGCGCAGCTC
Organism: Pseudomonadota bacterium; assembly: GCA_046051725.1. Classification (GTDB taxonomy): domain Bacteria; phylum Myxococcota_A; class UBA796; order UBA796; family UBA2385; genus JAEUKK01. The sequence goes on from JBJONS010000411.1 coordinate 17,409, forward strand.
GCTGCCCTTGCCCCACTTGTTGACCACCAAGCGCACGTGGGACTTCTCGACGCCGAGCTTCTCGAGCATCTGGATGCGGCGCCAGGCGTTGCGGACCGCGACCACCTCTGGCGTGGTCACGAGGATGATCGTGTCGGCGACGCTGGTCGCGGTGAGCGTGGCCTCGTCGATGCGGCCGCCGCAGTCGACCAGCACGTACTGGTAGGCGTTGGACGCCGCGGTGAGCACGCGCAGGATGTCCTCGCCGTGCACCTCTTCGAAGTCGACCAGCTGGTTGGGCTGGGCGAGCACGTGCACCTTGCTCGGGTGCACCGCCACCGCCGCGGCGAGGGTGCGCTCGTCGAGGCGGTCGAGGTTGCGCAGCAGCTCGTGGATCGAGCTCTGGGGCTGCAGGTCGAGGAAGCCGGCGATGTCGCCCATCGAGAAGTCGAGATCGACGACCGCGACCCGGTCGGTGGCCGAGAGCTCGGCGGCGAGGTTCACCGTGAGGAAGCTCGCGCCGGCGCCGCCCTTGCTCGAGATCACCGCCACCACGCTGCCCTGGTCGTGCGACTCCTCGGCGCCGCTGCCCGACTCGTGCACCGCCTTGCGCAGCAGGTCGGCGTCCTCGGGGAGCACGACGTACTCGCGGTAGCTGGCCCGCATCGCCGCGCGGATGCGCTCGGGGTCGGTGCGCTCGGAGATGGCGACCATGTGCAGGCCGGGCAGCTCGGCGCTCAGCTGCGGCCCGAGCTGCACGGCGCGGGCGAAGTCGTTGTCAAAGCCCATGACGACGACGTTGGGCCGCGCCTTGCGCACCGCCAGCAGGGCGTCCTCGTAGGGGGTCGCCTGCGAGGGCAGCACGGCCTCGGTGCCGAGGCACTCGCGGATCAGCCCCATCCCGTGGGGGTCGACGCCGATGACGACGACGGAGGCGGCGCCTCGGGCGAGCGTGCGGTTGCGCATGGTGTGGTCTCCAGGTCCTAGCGGTCAGGGGCAGGGCAGGTGCGGGGCGCCCGCGCGGGGCTCAGCGGGCGAGGCCAACGGGGCCGGTGGGCCCGGTGGGCTCCGCGGTCCGGCTGCCGATGTGGTGGTCCATGCCCAGCAGGAACAGCTCGAAGTCGTTCGGGTTGAAGTCTTCGGTCTGTCCGGGGGCAGCGGGGACCTCTCCGGGCGCCATCGGCCGCACGAGGCGGGGCGTGACGAAGATCATCAGCTCGGTCTCGTTGCGGCGGTGCTGGACGTAGCGGAAGGCCGCGCCGATCACCGGGATGTCGCCGAGGATCGGCACCTTCGCGAAGGTGGCCCGGGTCGACTCGCTGAGCATGCCGGCCATCGCGACGGTCATGCCGCTCTCGACGCGGATGTGGCTCTCGGTCTTGCGCGAGACGAAGCCGGGCACCTCGATGCCGGTCACGCGGATGCCCGTCGAGCTGTCGACATCGCTGACCTCGACGTAGACCCGCATGTCGACGACCTCGTTGCCGAGGACGGTCGGCACAAAGACCAGCTTGACGCCGTACTCTTTGAACTCGAGCGAGATGCGGCTGCCGAACTGGGCGACCGGGATGGGGATCTCGCCGCCGGCCAGGAACTCGGCCTGCTGGCCCGAGAGGGCGGTCAGCGTCGGCTGGGCCAGGGTGCGCGAGACGTTGTGCTGCTCGAGCACCGAGAGGATGGCGAGCAGGCCGGTCGGGTCGCCAAAGGCGCCGAGGTACTGGAAGGTGCCGGCGGCGGCGGCGGGGACGATGCCGTTGTTCACGGCGGCGATGCTGGCGTTCGAGGCGAATGCGCTGGTGGAGCGGTTGGGCCCGACCGCGGCCACGCCGTAGCTCTTGCCGACGAGGCTGCCGTTCATGCCGAGCTCGCGCAGCGCGGTGCGGTTGACCTCGGCGAAGACGACCTGCAGCTGGATCTGGTGGTCGCCGGTCACCGCCATCAGGTTGACGAACTCTTCGTCGTAGACCCGCGCCAGCTCGGTGATCCGCTCGAGGGTCTCGACGCTGTCGACCGGGCCCTCGACCGCGATGCGGTCGTCGAGGGGGTAGACCCGCGGCGGGGCGCCCGAGACCACGCTGTCGATCCGCCGCACCAAGTCGCTGAGATCGCGGTGGACCGTCAGGTCGTAGGCGATCGGGTGGCTCATGTCGTCTTGGTACCAGACCCACAGGTCGGTCGCCCCGACCGACTGGCCGAGGATCTGCACCTGGCCCTGCTCGAGCAGCTTGATGCTGGCGACCTCGGGGTTGCTCGCGAGCACCCGGCCGATCGACCGGTCGCCCTTGAAGATGTGCGACTGGCCGACGGGGACGTCGATCCAGCGCTCCTCGGCCGGCGCTGGGGTGGCGGGCTCCGCCGCTGCGGCGGGGGTCCCGGTCGCCGCGGCGGCCCCGAGGATCAGCGCGATGAGCGCCGAGCGGATGGTGCGGATGGTTGGCATGGTCCCTCTCCCTTGCTGCCCGAAGCCTGCGCTCTCCCTCGCTGCTTCGGACGCGCTGGACGTCATTGAAGGCGAATCGATCCCCGATCACCGCCGGCGCTTGCTGTCCCCGGTCTCGACCTTCTGGCCCTGGTCGTCGAAGCCCACGCTGGTGGTCGTGGTGCCCTCGATCACCTCGGCGGTCACGACGCTGCGCGGCGGCGGGCCGGCCAGCGGGGTCGCGGCGGGCGCGGCCTTCGGGGCGGCGCGCATGGCGGCGGCGGTCGGCGGCGGGGGCGGCGGCTCGGCGGCGGCGATCCCGAGCAGGTCGACGGTGCTCATCGGCACGCCGGTCTCGGTGAGCAGCTTGTCGATGTCGCTGCGGAGCACGACGTGCAGGTCGCCCTTGCTGGCCGCGAGCGCGAGGCGCTCGGACTCCTCGGGGGTCAGCTCGAGCGTGATCGAGGGCCGGGTGCGGCTGCGCTGGGTGCGCTCCTTCTTCTTCTTGCCGCCGGCCTTGTCGTCGGCGGCCTCGGGCGCCTCGCCGAGGCTGTCGCCGACGCCGAGCACGCGCACGTCCTGCAGGATGGTCTCGGTGACCCACTTCGCGGCCACGTCTTTGTCGTCGGGCCGGATGGTCACGATGATGTCGACCCAGTTGCCCGGCTTGAGGAAGCCGGCGAGGTGCGACTGGGTGTCGGTCTCGATGGTCATCGCCCGCTTCCCGGGCGAGATGATGGCGTTGAGGCCGAGGCCGGCGTCCCGGCGGGCGAGCCGCTCTTGGCGGATGGTCTCGCCGGCGTAGATGCGCTCGCGGGGCGTCTGGCCGACCAGCACGCTGGGGTCCGAGTAGACCCGGTCGAGCGGGACGGTGCCGGGCAGCACGTCGACCGCGGTGACGTCGTCCTCGGTGATGGGCAGGCCGATCACGAGGTCGTTCTTGGCGACCACCACCGTGTCCTTGTCGAGCTGCTTGGCCAGCTCGACCTTCTGCTCGGCGCGGTTGATGACCTCGAGCACGAGGTACGAGGTCAGCCCGGCGACCACGAAGGCACCGGCGAGGAAGAGCGAGGCCTTGAGGCGACCACCGGTCTGCTGGCGCTGCATGTCGTTGTTCTCCCATTGGGGTGGAGGCGGAGGGCGCGCGGTCGCGACGCCGGTGGTGGGTGCGGGGAGGAGCCAGGCCCCCGCGGCCTAAAAGAGGTGTCCGACGCCCGCCGTGTAGGCCCAGGTCGCCGCGGCGAAGCCGATGGCGTGGGGCACGGTGGCCGGCGGAGGCGCGGCCTCCCCCATCGTCCGGGCGACCCAGCCCCTGAAGGCCATCCCGGCCGACAGCACGCCGTGCACGGCGGTCCCGAGCAGCACGACGTGCGCCGCCCCGGCCCAGCCCAGCGCCGCGCCGCAGACCATGACGATCTTGACGTCGCCGCCGCCCATCTGGCGCAGGGCCCACAGGGGCAGCAGGCCGAAGAAGCCCGCCGCGGCGCCGATCGCGCCGTCGCCGAGGCCGGCGAGGCCGCCGACCTGGGCGTGGCCGCCCAGGCTGAGCAGCAGCCCGGCCAAGACCAGCGGGTTGGGGATCCGCCGCTCTTGGACATCGGTCAGCGCGGCGAAGGCGACGAAGACCACCGCGAGCAGGGTGGGGAGGCTGAGCATCGGGGGATCCGGCGCGGCGGGGAGCGGTCCCGTCGGGCACCCCGTCTACGGCCCCGAGCGGCGGCGCCTGAGCCAGAGCCTCAGCCGGCGGCGATCAGCCGAAGCTGGCCTCCCGCCACGCCGATCTGCTCCCGACCCTCGAGGAAGGCCTCGAGGCGCGCGCCCAGCGCCTCCTCCCGCCACCCCTGCAGGGCGCCGCGGCCCCGCAGGGCGATCGCCGCGCGCAGCGGCTCGGGCAAGGCCAGCCCCGCGGCGATCCCGAGCGCGGGCCCGGCGATCTCGGCCCAGACCGCCAGGGCCCGGCTCAGCGCGAGGCTCTGGACGGTCGGTCCGGGCGGCGGCTCGGCGTGGGCGGCCCGCTGGATCAGCGCCACCAGGGCCGCGCCGTGCTTCTTTTGCAGCTGCGGGGGCAGGCGGCGGTTGCGGGCCAGCGCGCCCAGATCGGTCGGCGCCCGGCGGGCCAGGTCCAGCGCCATCGGGTTCGTGAAGATCTGGTGCGGGGGGATGTTTTGGGCCTCGGCCTCGGCCTCGCGCCAGGCGAGCAGGGCCGAGAGCGCGGCGCGGGCCGGGCCGTCGAGGCGGGCCGCGACCTCCATGTGCTGCCACTGCCAGTCGGTGTTGACCCGCAGCGCGTCGTTCACGAGCTCCTCGCCCGCGGCGTAGGCCCAGTCGAGGCGGGCGCCGGGGGCCGCCCGCAGCGCCTCGGCCAGGCGCAGGGTCACCCGGGCGTCGGCCAGCGCGTAGCTGAGCTGGTGGGGCGGGAGCGGGCGCCGGCTCCAGTCTTCGAGCGCCGCGCCCTTGTCGACCGGCTCGCCGAGCACCGCCTGGGCCAGATCGCCGAGGCGGGCCGGCCAGGGCAGGCCGCTGAGGCCGGCGAGCAGCTGGGTGTCGAGCAGCCGGCCGGGCAAGGCCCCGGTCGCCGCGTGCAGCAGGCGCAGGTCCTGCGCGCCGCCGTGGGTGATCCACTCTTTGCCGGCCAGCGCCGGGCCCAAGCCGGTCAGCGGCACGGCCAGCGGGTCGATCACCCAGGCCCGGCCGTCGGGCGCGGCGATCTGCACCAGCAGCAGGGCGGGGAGGTAGCGGCGCTCGGCGTGGAACTCGGTGTCCACGGCGATCGAGGGGAGGGGGACGAGGGCGTGCAGCAGCGCGTCGAGCTGCTCGGGCCGGAGGACGAGGGTGGCGCTCCCGACGGGGGGCGGGGACTCGGACATGAAGGCTCCCGGGGGCGGGCCTGATAGCGGGCCGCGGGCGGCTTGGCGCCCGCGGGCGCCCGCGGGCAGGGGAGGTGGCGGTGGCCTTGCACGGTCTGCGGCGGTTGACCGCGCGGCCGCGCTGGGCGGGCGGCCAGGCCCCTCCGCCGCTGCGGGTGCGGGCGGCGGCCGGCCCCGCGCGGCTCGAGGCCCTCGCACAGCGCAGCCCCCCCGGCGCCGCCGTGGCGGTCGCCGCCAGCGGCGAGGCGGCGCTCTGGCTCGGCGCGGCGGGGCGCGCGGTGCGCCTCGTCGAGGGGGCGCCCGGCGCCGCGGGGCTCTATG
>JBJONS010000412.1:0-5833 GCA_046051725.1 Pseudomonadota bacterium
CCTGGCCCTCGGGCGTGCTGGGCGAAGATGTCGATCCTGAGGCCTTCTTCCGCGCCCTCGACGTGCGCTTCGACAAGGTGCCCCAGACCTGGCTGGTCGACGGCGACGGCGTGGTGCTCCACCGCGAAGAGGGCGCGCTGGACCCAGCGGCCGCCGACCGCCTGCGCGCAGCCGCCGCCCGGGCCCAAGCCGCGCGCTGAGGGGCGGGCGCGGCGCCCCGGCGGGCGTTCTGGTGTAGGCTCCCGCCGGTCCCCTCGGGCCCCCGACGCGCGCTGGCGCGGCCCCTCCCCCCCTCGGAGCGCAGGTGCAGCAGCTCGAACGCTTGGTCCCCATCCTCGTGTTGCTCGCGGTCGTCGCGCTGGTGCTCGGCACCCTGCCCAAGGTCGAGGGCCTCAACCACAGCGGGGCCTTCCGCCGGCGCCGGGTGCTCAACTGGCTGCCGCTCGGCCTGACCTACGCCCTGCTCTACATGGCCCGCTACAACCTCGAGGTGGCCAAGGGCGCCTTCTCCGAGATGCGCGGGGCTGACGGCGCGGCGCTCATGGGCAACGCCGACTTCGGCGTCATTTTCGGCGCGGGCACCGTCGTCTATGGCTTCTCGTTCATCTTGAACGGGCCGCTGACCGACCGGTTCGGCGGCAAGGGCGCCATCCTCACCGCCGCGGCCGGGGCGTCGGCCTGCAACCTGCTGATGGGCGTCGGCGCGACCCAGCTCTCGACCGGCGGGCCGCTCGCCGGCTTCATCGGCGAGCACTTCGTCGCCCTCTACGCCGCCCTCTACAGCCTCAACATGTACTTCCAGAGCTTTGGGGCGGTGGCGGTGGTCAAGGCGAACGCGCCTTGGTTCCACCTCAAAGAGCGCGGGGTCTTCGGCGCCATCTTCGGCGTGCTCATCAGCCTCGGCATCTACTTCGCCTTTGACCTCGGCCGCATCATCCTCGAGGAGGCCGGCGTCCGCCACGTCTTCTTCGTCCCCGGCGTGCTGCTGCTGGTCGCCTTGGCCATCGACGTCTTCGCGGTCAAGAACAGCCCCGCCGAGGCCGGCCTGGCCGACTTTGACACCGGCGACGCCAGCGGGCCCCCCGGCGAGCGCCTGGGCCCCGCGGCGGTCTTTGGCCGCATGCTGCGCAACCCCGCGGTCATGACGATCGCCCTGGTCGAGTTCTGCTCGGGCTTCATGCGCCAGGCGATCATGCAGTGGTTCCGCACCTTCGCCAAGCAGACCGACGCGGTGCTGCACCTCAAGTCAAGCTATGTCTATGAGAACTGGGGCATGCTGCTCTGCTGCGCCGGCATCCTCGGCGGCGTGGTGGCCGGCATCATCTCGGACCGCCTCTTCGGCAGCCGGCGCGGGCCGGTGGCGGCGCTGCTCTACGGCACGATGCTGGCGGGCGCGGTGCTGTTGTGCTTCACCTTCGACGTGCCGCCGGTGGTCGGGGTGCTCGTGCTGGTGATGTCGACCGCGGTGATCGGCGTGCACGGCATGCTGTCGGGCACCGCGTCGATGGACTTCGGCGGCCGGCAGAACGTCGGCGTGGCCGTCGGGATCATCGACGGCTTCGTCTACTTGGGCACCGCGGTGATGAGCTTCTCCTACGCGCTGGCCCTGCCCAAAGAGCAGCTCAACCCCGACGGCAGCCTCACCGGACCGGCGACCGATCCGGCGAATTGGCTGTGGTGGCCGGGCCTGATGGTCCCGGTGTCGGCGCTGGGGCTCGGGCTTACGCTGCGGCTGTGGAACGCCCGGGCGCAGCGCAGCGCGGGCCACTGAAGCGGCGTCCGCGGGCAGCGGCGGCCGCAGGTGCGGAGCAGGCGGCGGGGCCGCCGAGGAGCGGGAGCATGAGCGGGAGTGGAGACGGGCCGCAGCGCGGCGATCCGGCAGAGGAGGGCGCGGTGCGGGACGCCTTTGGCGGCCTCATGCGCGCGGTGCTCGGCCGCGGCAAAAAAGAGGTCGAGCGCGCCGCCGCCGAGGGCCGCAACCGGCTCGAGCTGCGGACGCTGCGCCGGGACCGCGAGCTGATGTACCAGAAGCTCGGCAAAGAGGTGCGCCGCTTGGCCGAAGCCGGCGAGCTGAGCCACCCTGGCGTGGCCCGGGGGGTCAGCCGCATCGCCGAGCTCGACGCCCGCATCGGCGCGCTCGAGCAGGGCCTGCCGGGCCCCGAGCCCGAAGAGGGCGCGGCGCCCGAGGCTGACCCTTCCGCCGGATAGCCTTACAGCACGTCATTCTGACGTTTTTGCTGCGCGAGCGACCCGGCAGGCCTTGCCAGCCACGGCGCGCCGCAATACTCAGCGACCACCAAGCCGGCCGCGCGAGCGGTTCCGGGGCGGTGCGGTGGGCGTCCCACCGGCGCGGGTTTTGGCCCGCCCCATCCCGGCGCTCCCCTTTGACATCGTGAATCGTGGTCCAAGGCGCTCTCTGCGGGGCTGTAGCTCAGTTGGGAGAGCATCAGAATGGCATTCTGGGGGTCAGGGGTTCGAGCCCCCTCAGCTCCACTCAGTTTAGCGCCATGGACCACACCATCGACACGCGCAGGGTTTTGGGGATGTAGCTCAGTTGGGAGAGCATCAGAATGGCATTCTGGGGGTCAGGGGTTCGAGCCCCCTCATCTCCACTCCCCTGCGGCGGTCGATGTCACGGTGAAGGCCAAGCCCGCGCGATGCGCGGGCTTTCGGCGTTTTCGGGCCCCACCCGTGCGCAAGGCCAGCCTCGGCTCGCCCACGCCGAGGCGCTGCTGCGGAGCCGCCGGACCACGAGGCGCTGGTGCCGCGCCGCCGCGCCGAGAAGCCGAGGGGCGCGGACGGCCGGGCCTCTCTCGCCCCGCGCTCAGACCCCGACCCGGGCCTTGAGGTGCTGCTGCACCCGCAGCAGGTAGGTCGACAGCTCGGTGAGGTTCGGCACGTCCTGGCTCTTGAGCACGGCCATGCGCGCGCGCTTGAGCGCCTGCTCGAGGCCATCGAGGTCCGAGCGGTGCAGCTCACCCTGGTGGATGCGCTGAAAGCCCTCCAGCCCGACGATCTGGCCCTCGATGGTCTTGCGGATCGCACGCAGCTTCTTGGCCTCTTCGTCGGACTGGGCGGCCACGGCGTGGCTCTCGGTGAGCTGCTGCAGCTCTTGTTTGCTCATGCCGGCCGGCGCGTCGATCCGCAGGGCCTCGCTCAGCCCGCTGCGGGTGTCCTTGGCGCTGACCTCGACGATGCCGTTGGCGTCGATGCCGAAGGTGATGTCGATGCGCGGCAGGCCCCGGGCGGCGGGCTGGATGTTGTTGAGCTCGAACTCGCCGAGGCTCACGTTCTCGCGCGACCGCTCAGACTCGCCCTGCAAGATGTGGATCTTGACCGACCGCTGGTTGTCGACCACGGTGCTGACCTGGCGGCGCGCGACCGCCGGCAGGGTCGTGTTCTTGGGGATGAGCCGCGCGAAGCGCCCGCCGGCGACCTCGATGCCCAGCGAGAAGTTCGTCACGTCGAGCAGCGTGACGCCCTTGATGTCGCCCTCGAGCATCCCGGCCTGGATGGCCGCCCCGATCGCGACGACCTCGTCGGGGTTGAAGCCCTTGTTTAGCGGGCGGCGAAACAGCCCCTTGACCCGCTCTTGCACCAGCGGGATGCGGCTGCTGCCGCCGACCATCACGACCTCGTCGATCTGCTCGACGGTCAGGCCCGCGTCGCGCACCGCCGCCCGGCACTCGACCAGGGTGCGCTCGACCGCATCGGCGATCAGCTCTTCGAAGATGGCGCGGGTGACGGTGACCTGCAGGTGCCGCGGCCCGCTGGCGTCCACAAAAAGGAAGGGCAGCGCCACGTCGGTCGAGGTCGCGGTGCTCAGCTCGAGCTTGGCCCGCTCGGCGGCGTCGCGCAGCCGCTGCATGACCACCTTGTCGGTGGGCAGCGGCACGCCGTTCTCGCGGGCGAAGGCCGCCGCCAGCCACTCGAGCAGCATGCGGTCCAGGTCGGCGCCGCCGAGCTGGTTGTCGCCGCGGGTCGCCTTGACCTCGGCGATGTCGCGGTCGACCCGCAGGATCGAGACGTCGAAGGTGCCGCCGCCGAAGTCATAGACGGCGATGGTGCTCGCCTTGCGCCGGTCGTGGACGTAGGCCAAGGCCGCCGCGGTCGGCTCGTTGATGATGCGCAGCACGTCGAGGCCGGCGATGGTCCCGGCGTCGCGGGTCGCCTGGCGCTGGCTGTCGGTGAAGTAGGCGGGCACGGTGATGACCGCCTCGGTCACCGGCTCGCCGAGGAAGTCTTCTGCCGCCTTTTTGAGCTTTTGCAGCACCAGCGCGCTGATCTCGCGTGGGGTGTACTGCCGGCCCATCACCTCGACCGCGCACTCGCCGGTCGCGCCTTCGAGGATCGGGTAGCTCACGAGGCCCATGTCGGCGCGGCACTCGCGGTACCGGCGGCCCATGAAGCGCTTGATGGCGTAGACGGTCGCCTCGGGGTTCACGACCAGCTGGCGCTTGGCGACCTCGCCGACGAAGCGCTCGCCGTCCTTGGCGAAGCCGACGACGGAGGGGGTCGTGCGCCCGCCCTCTTCGTTGATGATGATGCGCGGCTCCCCCCGCTCCATGAAGGCACAGCACGAGTTGGTGGTGCCCAGGTCGATGCCGATGATGGTGCCCATCGCGCGGGGAGCTCCTCGGGCGCCGGACCCTGCCCCTGGGGCGGGCAGCGGCGCCGTGGACGGTTGCAGGGAGAGGCGGGGAGCCTTGTCGGGCCGACCCACGCAGGGCGGCCCAGGCGGCGGGGTGATGCCCGGAGCCGGGCTCGAACCGGCACTTCCGAATCGGAAAGGGGCTTTTAAGGCCCCTGTGTCTACCTTTCCACCATCCGGGCGGCCGGCCACCCCGCGCGGGCGCGGTGCGGACCCAAGGCCGGTTATCGCGACCGGGGCCGGGACGGCACGCGGGGGCGACCCAGGTTGGCCGCTCCCCAGGCGCTGCGGATTAGGTGCGGGCGCGAGGCGGCCGCGGCCGCCCCCGGGGGGCGACGATGACGAGGCTGATCCGCCTGCTGCCGCTGCTCTCGCTGCTGCTGCTGGTGGGCTGCGCCCGTTGGCGGGGCGGCGGGCGCGAGCCGGTCGACAAGCAGCTGCGCCGGGCCGACGCGCTGTGGAAGCGCCGGGGCGAGCCGGACCAGCTCGACCCGCTCACCCAGGCCTACCTCGACGCCTACGCGCTGAGCCCCGAGGACCCGCGCGTGCTCGGCCGCCTCGCGCGGCTCTACGTCCTGCACGGTGATCTGAGCGACGCCGACCCGCTGCAGCACTATGGCAGCGCCAAAGAGTTCGGGCTGCGCTGCCTCATGCTGCGGGCCAACTTCGCCGCCCAGGTCACCGCCGCCGGCGGCCGGGTCTCGCCCAAGGCGGTGAGCCAGGCCGAGGCCGAGGACCTCGAGTGCCTCGCCTGGACCACCATCGCCTGGTCGCGCATCGCGCTGGCCCGGGGCCCCGGGATGGGCCTCGACTACGCGGTCATCGACGCGATGGGCGCGCGCACCGCGGCGCTCAGCGGGGCCGACGGCGACGGGCGCGGCGCGCTGGCCCGCGGCCTGAGCCTCGCGGTCGTTCCCCGGGTCATGGGCGCCAAGATCGACGAGGCCAAGGCCCAGCTCGAGGCGGCGGCGGCGCGCCAGCCCGAGCGGCTGGGCCGGCAGGTCGACCTCGCCGTGCATGGCCTGCACCGCGTCGACAAGCAGGCCGAGCGCGAGCTGCTGCGGGCGGTGGCCGAGGCGCCCGCGCCGGCCGCCGGCCCGTCGACCCCCGAGGACCTCGCGGCCCAGCGCCGGGCGCGGCGCCTGCTCGGCATGCCCGAGCCCCTGCCCGGCGAGGCCCTCG
>JBJONS010000413.1:0-10374 GCA_046051725.1 Pseudomonadota bacterium
AGCGGGGGCCCTCCAACAGGGCTCCCCGTCGCTCTCAGAAGCAGCGGGGGCCCTCCAAGAGGGCTCCCCGTCGCTCTCAGAAGCAGCGGGGGCCCTCCAACAGGGCTCCCCGTCGTTCTCAGAAGCAGCAGGGGCCCTCCCGCAGGGCTCGGCGCCGCTCCCAGAAGCGTCCGCGCCCGGCCGCGCCGGCCGCCCGCCCCGCATCGGCCCGGCCCGCCCGCCCCTCCCCGGCATGGGCCGCCCCGCCGACCGCGCCGACGGCCCGCCGCCGGTCCGCCGCCCGGCGATCACCGTCGAGTGGCTGATCACCCGCCTCGCCGCAGCCTTGGGCGGCTTCTCGCTGCTGCTGGGCGCCATCTTCGCGCTGTCGGCCGCCATCGACAAGGGCTGGGTCGGCCCGGGCCTGCGCGTCTTCGTCGGCCTGCTGCTCGGCACCGGCGCGGTCGTGCGCGGGGCCACCTTGCGGGCCAAGGGCATGTCGTGGAGCGGCGCGGGCCTGCTCGGCGCGGGCCAAGGCGTGCTCTACGGCTCGATCTTCGCCGCCGCGAGCCTCTACCACCTGCTCGGCCAGGCCACGGCCTTCGGCGCGCTCTGCGCGCTCACCGCGCTCGGCATGGCCCTGGCCACCCGCCTGCGCGACCCGGTCTCGGCCACGCTCAGCCTCATCGGCGGCCTGATGACGCCGGTGCTGCTCTCGACCGGCGAGAACAACGCGCTGGGGCTCTTCTCGTACCTGACCGTGCTGACCGGCGGCGCGGTCTACGTCGCGGCCCGCCGCGGCTGGGCGCCGCTGCTGCTGGCGGCCGCGCTGGGCGCGATGGCGCTCTTCGTCGGCTGGACCGCGCGCTACCGCGCCCCCGATCAGCTGCCCGCCGCCGTGCTCGCCCTGGCCGCGCTGGCCGTGCCGCTGCTCGCCGCCGCCCTGGCCGCCGCCCGCCGCCCGCCGGCCGAGGGCGGGGGCCTCAGCCTGCGCGGCGCGGCGCTGGGCGCGCTGGGCCTGCTCGCCCTCTGCGGCCTGCTGTGGGTCGTCCCCGTCGACCCCGAGTTCATCGACCCGCGCACCGGGCAGGCCAGCTTCCGGCCGCTGGGCGCGGCGCCCCTCTGGTCGCTGGCCGCGGCCCTGCTGCTGCCCCTGCCGGCCCTGCTGGTCGCCCGGCAGGCCCCGCTCACCGATCTCGCCCGCGGGGCCCCGATCCTCTCGGGCGTGCTGGGCCTCGCCTTCGTCTATGGCCACATCGACGCGCCTGGCGTCGGTCTGGCCCTGGTGGTCGCCGGCATGGCCGGCCCGACCCTCTACGGCCTCGCGCTGCGGGGCAGCGCCGCCGCCCCCGCCGCGGCGACCGCGCCGCTCATCACCGCGGCCATCGCCGGCAACGCCCTGCTCGCCGCCGACGCGCCCCCGCCGGGCCTCGCGCTGGTGGCCCTGGCCGCGCCGCCGGTGGTCGCTGTGCTCTTGGGGCGGGTCGCGCCGGTCGGGCCGCTGGCCGCCGCCATCGGCCTCGGGCTGCTCGGCCTCGCCGTGTCCACCCGGCTCGACGCGCTCTCGGCGCCCGAGGTGCTCGGCGGAGGTGCGCTCGCCGCCGGCCTGCTCGGCGCCGCGCCCCTGCGCTGGCCCCGGCGGCCGGGCGCGGCGGGCGGCAGCCACTGGCTCGGGGCCGCCCTGGCCACGCCGGTGGTCTTCCTGCCGATGTGGCTGGCCTGGCGCGAGCAGCTCGGCGAGGCCGCCCAAGGCCTGCTGCCGCTCGGGCTCGCGATCATCCCCCTGCTCGGCACGCTCACGCTGCTGCGCGTGCACGGGGCCCACCGCGGCTCGGGCCTGCTGGCCCTCTTCTTCGCCATGACCTTGGCCGGCGTGACCACCGCCATCCCGCTGCAGCTCGAAGACCAGTGGCTGACGGTGGCCTGGGCGCTCGAGGGCGCGGCCCTGGCGCTGCTGACCCGGCGCCTCAGCCACCCGCTGGTGCCCTGGGCGAGCTTCACCCTCGGCATCGTCGTGGCGGTCCGGCTGGTGCTCAACCCCTACGCGCTCGAGTATGGCGACACCAGCGGCCTTCCCCTGCTGAACTGGACGCTCTACACCTGGGGCCTGCCCCTGGTCTGCTTGCTGCTCACCGCGCGCTGGCTCGGCCCGCAGCTGCGGGGCGACGTGCAGGCCGGCGCCGCGGCCCTGCCCGGCTGGGCCCGCGGGGTCCTGGTGCTCGCCGCGGTGGCGGTCGGCTTCGCGCTGGTCAACGTCCAGATCAGCGACTTTTTCCAAGACGCCGGGCCGGTCGAGCTCGGCGGGCACGGCGTGCTGCAGGGCATGGTGCGCTCGTTGGCCTGGGCGCTCTATGGCGTGGCGGTGCTGTCGATCGGCATGGGCAAGGACAGCAAAGAGCTGCGGCTGGTCGGCTTCGGCCTCGTGATGTTGGCCGCGCTCAAGGTCTTTGGCAGCGACCTGTGGAGCCTGCAAGGCTTCGTCCGGGTCGGCTCGGTCATGGGCCTCGGCGTCACGCTGATGGTCGCCGCCTTCCTCTTCGAGCGCCTCGTGCTGAGAAAGCAGCGCGAAAAAGACGAGCAGGACGCCCAGGACGAGGCGGACGCCGCGGCCGCGCGCCGCGCCCCGCCCGCCGGCGGGCCGCCCGCGGGGCCCCCGACCGGAGGCGCCGCATGAGCCCGACCCCTCCGTCCGCACCGCCCGCACCGCCCGCACCGCCCGGACCTCCTGCGCGCCGCCCGAAGCTCCTGCGCGCCGCCCCCTCCCTCCGCCGCCGGATGACCGCCATGCGCCTCCCGCTCCTGCTCCCCCTGCTCCTGCTGCCCGCCGCGTCGGCCGCCAGCCCCGCGGTCGAAGCCTGGACGGCGGCCCTCCCCCTGCAGGCCCCGATCGACCGCGCCGGCTGCCCGGCGGGCGCCGAGGTCGTGCGGGTCGAGCTGCCGCCGACCCTCAGCGGCACCGGTCAGGCCAGCGACGGCACCGACCTGTTCGTGCAGGGCGCCGACGGCGAGCGGGTGCCGGCGGTCTTCGCCCGCGAGGCGCCGCGGCCCGACACCCGCCGCGCGGTCCAAGAGCCGAGCACCGACCCGACCCAGTACCTGCTGGCCGGCGCCGACCGCCCGGTCGACGGCCTGCGCCTCTCGCTGGGCCGCCGCAAGATGGCGGTCACCGCCCGGGTCTGGCGGCGCACCAGCGGCGGGCTCGTGCCCCACGGCGCGCCCAAGCTGCTGTGGCGAACCGACGACCGCGAGGACACCGACCTCTACTTCCCGCCGACCCGCGACCCGCTCGAGCTGCGCCTCGAGTGGCACCACGGCTGGGGCGGCGGCGTGATCGGCGTCGAGCACCTGATCTTGCAGCCGGAGGGGGCGCCACCCCAGACCCTGCGCCTGCCGATCCGCAGCCAGTGGGTCGAAGAGACCGGCCTCGCCCACTACACCGTCGACCTGCCCCACCCCATCCCGCCCGCGCAGCTGCGCCTGGTCACCGCGGCGCAGGTCTTCGCCCGCGAGGTCGTGGTCAGCGCCCGGGTCGGCGGGACCCTGCAGGACGAGGAGCTGGGCCGCGGGCAGCTCGTGCGCGTGCAGCTCGGCGGCGCGGCGGTGGACGAGCAGGCCGTCTCGCTCGACCGCGGCACGACCAGCGACCGCCTGCACATCCAGGTCACCGGCGACGGGCAGGTGCCCCTGACCGTGACCGAGGTCGAGCTGACCCTGCCTGGCCAGGCGCTCCTCCTCTTCCGCCCCCCGTCCGGCCCGCTCACCCTGCGCGGCGGCGGTCCATTGGAGGTGGTGCCGCCGTCCGACATCGCCGTGGCCGCGCCCGAGCTCAGCCGGATGCAGGGCTGCACGGCCTCGGTCGGGCCGGTCGAGGCCAACCCGGCCTTCGTGCCCCTCGAGATCGCCAGCGGCCTGACCGAGGCCGGCCAGACCTTCGACCCGGGCAACATGCGGTGGACCTGGAACCTCGAAGGCGACGGCCAGGTGCGCCTCTACCGCCTGCCGGCCTCGGTCGCGGCGCTGAGCCGCAACGCCATGCAGGACCTGCGCATCCTCAACAGCAGCGGCCAGCAGGTGCCCTACATCCTGCGCCGGAGCGACCTGCGGCAGGTGCTGGAGGGGGTCGAGACCACCCGCAGCGAGGACGGCCGCATCACCCGCTTTGAGATCAAGAACCCGCAGCCCGACCTGCCGATCGAGGCGGTCAGCCTGCGCAGCACCGCGCTGGCGATGAGCCGGACGGTGCACCTCAAGCGCCCCGCCGGCGGCAGCCTCGAGTTCCTGCGCCTGAGCACCCTGTCCTTCACCGCCGCGCCGGGCGCGGTCATGCCCGAGGGGGGCCGCAGCTACAGCCTGTCGCTGGGCCAGGCGGTGGGCGACACGCTGGTGCTCGAGATCGACAACGGGGACGACGCGCCGCTGCCGGTCGAGGGCATCGAGCTGTGGACCGAGGGCCACGAGCTGCTCGCCGCGGTGCCCGAGGGCGGCGCGGCGCTCTACATCGGCGACCGCAAGACCGGCCCCCCAGAGCACGATCTGATGATGCTCAGCGGCGCGCTGCAGCGGCGCACCATGCAGGTGGTCGAGCTGGGCGCCCCCGAGGAGCGCAGCCGCGCCCCGGTGAGCAAGGCCGAGCTGGCCGCGGTCTGGGCCGGGCTGCTGGTGATGGTCGGCGGGATGGCCTCGCTGCTCGTCATGCTCGCGAAGGGAGCCCCGCCCGCGCCCCCAGCAGAGCCCGCCCCGCCGGCGGCCTGAGGCCCGGCCTCAGCCGAACCGCGCCGCGCTCAGCCGCCAGCCGGCGAAGCTGCCCCGCCAGTCGACCCCGCCGGGGTCCGCGCCCGCGGCGCCGGCGACGACCATCAGCGGCAGCAGGTGCTCTTCGCGGGGGTGGTTGAGGCGGGCGTCGGGCGCCGACCGCCAGGCCACGAGGGCCGCCTCGCGCGCGGGCGGCGGGGCGGCGCAGGTGGCGCCGACCCAGGCGTCGAAGCGCTCGGTCGCGGGGATCATGCGGGGGTCGCCAAAGCCGCGCAGGTTGTGGGTGCTCATGCCCGAGCCGAGGATGAGCACGCCCTCGTCGCGCAGCGGCGCCAGCGCCCGCCCCAGCGCGAGGTGGGCCGCCGGGTCGAGGCCCTGGACCAGCGAGAGCTGCACCGTCGGCACCGCCGCGCCGGGCCAGGCCACCTTCAGCGGCACGAAGGTGCCGTGATCGAAGCCCCGGGCGCCGTCTTCGCCGCTGGGGATGCCCGCGGCGGCGAGCAGGGCCCGGACCCGCGCCGCCAGCGCCGGGTCGCCGGGCGCCGGCCAGGTGAGCTGGTAGCTGGCCGGCGGGAAGCCGGAGTAGTCAAAAAGCAGCGGAGGCGCCGCGGCGGTCTGCACCGTCGCCACCGCCTCTTCCCAGTGGGCCGAGATCACCAGCAGGGCCCGCGGAGGGGCCGGCAGGCGGGCCGGCAGGCCCTGCAGGTAGGCGCGCAGCAGGTCGAGCTCAGCGCGGGGCAGGCCCATCTCGACGAAGGGCCAGGGGCCGCCGCCGTGCGGCAGGTAGATCACCGGCTGGCGGGGGCCGGCCGCGGCGCGGGCGGCGGGCGCGCCCCCCTCGGCGGCGCAGCCCGCGGCGCCCAGCGCGGGAAGGGCGGCGGCGGCGGCGCTGGCGGCGGTGGCGGCGAGCAGCTCGCGGCGGCTCAGCCCGTCGGGGCCGGCGGTGGGGGCGAGCTCGGGTGCGGCGGGAGGGGTCGACATGGAGGCTCCGGGCGGGGGACCGCCCTCGGTGTAGCACCGCCCAATTGCAGCGTCAGGGGAGCCAATCAGCACGCGCTGGTGCCTTCAGCGCACCAGTCTCAGGCAGAGCGCGCCTTGGTCCGCGCGCGGGCCGGCATGGTGTAGCCTGCGCGGCGCCCCCTCCCGCTGCGCGCGAGGGCGGCGGGGGGCGCGTGGGACCGAGCGGCTGGATCACCGGGAGCGGCGCGCTGCTGCTCTACCTCGGGCTCGCGCGGCTGCTCGGGGGCACCGACGCGCGCAAGCCGGCGCCGCTGGGCCCGCTGGACCTCGCACTGGGCGCGCTGGCCGCGCTCATCACCGGCCTCGGCACCGCCTGGTGGATGCCCCGCTACTTCATGCGGGGCTTCGCCCTCTCGGGCTCGGACTTCAACCAGTACTGCGACGTGGTGCTGGCCGTCGCCGCGGGCCGGGCCGACGTCAACCCCCACCGCGGCTGGGCGGGCGCGGTGCTCCCGGCCCTGCTGATGCCCGAGGTCGGCGTCATCGGCGGCCTTGCGCTGGGCGCGGCCTTGGCGATGGGCATCTACGGCGCCGCGCTCTACGCCTGGGGGCGGGCGGTGCACAGCCGCCTCGCCGGCCTCGCCGCCGCCACCGCCGCGCTGAGCGTCGCCCCCTTGGTGTTGATGGCCCGCACCACGTCATTTTACCCCATGGGCGTCGCGCTCTCGACCGCGGCCTGCGCCGGCGCGGCCCTCTGCGTGCGGGCCCCCGGCCTGGCCAGCGCGCTGGCTTGCGGCGTCGCCTGCGGCCTCGCGCTGCTGGTCGACGTGCGCGCGGTGTTCTGGGTGCTCGCCGCGCTCGGCGTGGCGGCGCTCGGGCTGCTGCGGCCCCTGTCGGTCCGGGCGCTGGTCTGGCTGCCGGCGCTGGCCCTCCCGCTGGTCCTGTCCTACCGGGTGGCCGCGAGCTACCCGACCAAGGGGGTGACCGGCCTCGACCGCCAGACCTGGAGCTTCGTGCAGGTCGCCCTGCACCAGCTCCCCGCGCCGCCGGCGACCCCTCCGCCGCCGACGACCGACTTCTGGTGGGGTCGGGACGGCCTGCGCCACCTGCCCCAGACCCTGGTCCAGACCCGCGAGATGATGGCGGCGGTGCCGCCCGAGGTGCGGCGCCTGCCCGAGAACGTGCGCTTCCGGCGCGAGCAGGTCCTGCCCTGGGTGGGCCCGGCGCTGGTGGCGGCGGCGCTGACGCTGTTCGGCCTCCTCCGCAGGCCCTGGGCGGTGCTCGCCCTGCTGCCGCTGGCGGCCCACGTCGCCTCCCTCAAGACCGCGATCGAGCTCTTCCACCTGCCCCGCTACTCGATGTCGGGCGCCGCCGGCCTGCCCCTGGTGCTCGGCCTCGCCTGGGCCACCGCGGCGAGCGGCAAGTCGGGGCTGCTGCCCCGCCCGCTGCGCGCGCCCGCCGCCTTCGCCCTGCTGGTGCTGATCATCATCGGCGGCGCCCCGAGCCACCTCTCGCCGGTGGCCCGCTGGCGGATCGCCTTCTCGGCCGAGCAGTACCCGCGGGCGCTGATGACCGGGGACACCCCGAGCCCCGATGACCAGCGCTGCGCGGATGCCCACGCCGCCGACGTGGCGGCGGGCCGCACCTTCCTGTGGAGCACGCCAGCCACGCTGATCCAAACCGACAACGTGGACCCGGGCCGTGACATGAACCCGAGCGGCGCGCCCACGCAGCAGCTCCCCGGCGACCCCGGCCGGCGCGGGCCCGGCCCGGCCGAGCCCCAGGCCGTCCCCCTGCCGCCCGAGGGCTGAGCGCCGCGCCTGCCGCGCCTCAGCTCCAGCGCAGGGCGGCGCCTTCGCCCTCCACCACGCCGATCTCGGCGGCCTGGGCGAAGCCAGCCTCGGCCAGCGTGTCGAGCGCTTGGGCCAGCCCCTCGGCCCCGACGCTGATCAGCAGCGGGCCGGCGGTCTGGGGGTCACAGAGCAGATCGCGCTCCTCGGGCGGCAGCAGGGGGGCCTCGGCCGCCACCAGCGGCTCCACCGCCAGCCAGTTGCGCCCAGACGCGCCGGTGACCAGGCCCTCGGCGCGCAGGCGGCGGGCCAAGGGCAGCACCGGCACCGCGGCCCGGTCGAGCCAGACCGACCGGCCAGCGCCGCGGGCCACCTCAGACAGGTGCCCCAGCAGGCCAAAGCCGGTGACGTCGGTCATCGCGTGCACGGCGTCTTGGGCGGCCAGCGTGGCCCCCACCGCGTTGAGGGTGGTGGTCAGGCGCAGCAGGGTCGCGTAGCCATCATCGTCGAGCAGGCCCTTCTTGAAGGCAGCGCTCAGCACGCCGACCCCGAGCGGCTTGGCCAAGACCAGCCGGTCGCCGGCCCGGGCCCCGCTGTTGCGGCGCAGGTGGCGCAGCGGCACGAGGCCGTTGACCGCGAGGCCATAGATGGGCTCGGCGCTGTCGATCGAGTGGCCCCCGGCGATGGGCACGCCAGCCGCCGCGCAGGCCGCCGCCCCGCCGGCGAGCACCGCGGCGATGACCGCGGGCGGCAGCTTGGCGATGGGCATGCCGAGCAGGGCCAGCGCGAAGATGGGGCGCCCGCCCATGGCCCAGACGTCAGACAGCGCGTTGGTCGCGGCGATCTGCCCGAAGTGGAAGGGGTCGTCGACGATCGGCGTGAAGAAGTCGGTGGTCGAGACGAGGCCGCGCTCGTCGTCGAGCCGCCAGACCGCCGCGTCGTCGCTGGTCTCGGCGCCGACCAGCAGATCGGGGAAGCCGGCCGGGCGGGGCGCGCCCCGCAGCAGCTCGGCGAGCAGGGCGGGGCCGATCTTGCAGCCGCAGCCGCCGCCGTGGGCGAGGCTGGTCAGGCGGAGGGGGGTCTCGGCGGACATCGGCGGCTCCGGGCCAGAGGGTGCGCCCGCGCCCTAACCGGAGCCCCGCGGCGCCCGGTCGGCGGCGGCGCGGCGATAGGCCCCGCGGGCGGAGGCGGCGATGCGCGACACGGGGCCAGCGGACCGACAGAGCAGGCAGAGCCGGTGGGCGCTCGGGGCGGCCCTCGCGGTGGCCTGCGCGGGCGAGGTCGAGGCCCCTCCGGCCGCCGCCCCCGAGGCGTCGGTCATCGAGAGCAATCACCCTGACGTCGTCCTCATCACCATCGACACGCTGCGGGCCGACCGGGTCGGGGCCTATGGCGACCCGCTGGCGGCCACCCCGCAGCTCGACGCCCTGGCCCGCCGGGCGCTGCTGTTCCGCGAGGCCCACGCCGTCGCGCCCCTGACCCTGCCGAGCCACGCCACCCTGCTCACCGGGCGGGCGCCCTCGACCCACGGCCTGCGCGACAACGGCGCCGTTCCGCTCGGCGACCAGGTGCCGACCCTCGCCGCGGCGCTCAAGGGCGGCGGCTACCAGACCGGCGCCTTCGTCAGCGCCTGGGTGCTCGACGCCGCCTGGGGGCTCGACCGCGGCTTTGACGTCTACCGCTCCCCATTTCACCCCGAAGAGGTCGCGCGGGCGGGCCACGCCGGCGAGCTCGAGCTGCCCGCCGCCGAGGTGGTCAACGCCGCCGTCGCTTGGTGGGAGGCCGCCGGCCGCGCCCCCAGCCCCGGCGCGCCGGTCGCCCCGCGCTTCTTGTGGGTGCACCTTTTTGAGCCCCACGCCCCCTGGCCCACCGCGCCGGGCGACCCCTACCGGGCCGACGTGAGCCGGGCCGACGCCCGCCTCGAGCGCCTGCTGCGGGCGGTCGGCCCCGACGCGGCGGTGCTGCTGACCGCCGATCACGGCGAGGGGCTGTGGTCTGAGGGCGAGCGCCACCACGGCCTGCTGCTCGGGCGGGCGATCACCCGGGTGCCGATGCTGCTGCGGCCCCCCGGCGGCATCGCGGGACCGCCGGTCGCGCCGCCGCCGCGCCCCGGCCTGCCCACCGCCGGCCGCCCGCCAGGGGCCGACGCGGCCATGGACCTCGAGCCGGTGCCCGACGCGCCGGCCGCCGCCGCGGTCGAAGAGCTCCCCGTCAGCGGCCTCGACGTCGCCGCCACCCTCGCTGGCCTCGCCGGCGTGCCCTTTGCCACCGAGGGCCTCGACCTGAGCCCGCTGCTCGACGGCGGGCCGGCGGCCGACCAGACCCGCGCCGCGCTGCGGGCCCGGCCGGTGGTGGCCGAGACGCTCTACCCCCTGCTCCACCTCGGGGCCGCGCCGCTGTGGATGGCCCAAGATGACGCGCACCGGCTCATCTCGGGCGTCTACGACCACAGCTGCGCCTGGGTGGGTGACCCGGGCTGCGCGACCGCCACCGACAGCCCGGCCGCCCTCACCGCCGCTCTCTCCCCCCACCGCGCGGCGCCCTTGCCCCTGCCCGGGCAGCTCGACGCGGCCACCGCGGCCCGCCTCTCGGCGCTCGGCTACCTCAGCGCGCCGCCCCCGCCGGGCGCGGTCAGCGGCGAAGATCCGCGCCAGCTCGTTGAAGCGCTGCAGCAGGTCGCCGCGGCCGAGGCGATGGTCGACGCCCGCGCCCGCGCCGAGGCCCTGCGGGCGCTGATCGCCGCCCGGCCGGGCCTGGTCGACGCCCGCCTCGCGCTGTCCCGCGCCGAGCTCGAGCAGGGGCGGCTGCCCGAGGCCCGCCGGGTGCTCGACGAGCTGCTCGGGCGCTGGCCCGACCACATGACCGCGCTGAACAACGCGGCGGCGCTGGCCCA
>JBJONS010000414.1:0-5855 GCA_046051725.1 Pseudomonadota bacterium
GCGCGCCGGCCGATCCGGCAGCCCCTGCGCCGGCCGAGCCCGCCGCTCCGGCGCCGGCTGCTCCGGTCCCGGGGGCTGTGCTCCGCACCGACGAAGACCCGCGGCTCGGCGGCGGCGGCCCGCTGGGCCTGCCCGGTGAGCTGTGGCTGCAGATCCCGCTCGGCCCCGGCGCGGCCCCGATGAAGGTCGAGGCCGTCGAGGTCTCGGGCCTGCGCCGCATCGAAGAGGCGGCGATCCAGGCGGCGATCCGCCTGACCAGCGGCAGCGAGCTGACCATGGCCGCCGTGCGGTCCGACCTCAAGGCGGTCTTCGCGACCGGCCTGGTCGACGACGTGCGGGTGAGCGCCGCGCCGGGCCGCGAGCCCGGCCGCTACGTGCTGACGTTTACGGTCGATGAGAAGCCGGCCGTGCGCGAGGTGCGCCTCGAGGGCAACAAGAAGCTCGACGAAGATGCGCTGCGCGAGGTCATCGACATCGAGATCAACACGGTCTACAACGAGGCCGAGGTCGCCCGCAACATCCAGCGGATGCGCGAGAAGTACGTCGAGAAGGGCTACTACCTCGCCGAGATCGAGCCCCAGGTGCGCGAGGTCGGCGACGACCAGGTCGAGCTGACGCTGAAGGTGACCGAGAACCGCAAGGTCCAGCTGCAGCGGGTCGACATCACCGGCAACGAGGGCGTGCCCGACCGCAAGATCAAGCGCTTCATCCAGACCAAAGAGGCGGCGATCCCCTTCCTGACCAAGTCGGGCAACTTCGACGAGCTCAAGCTCAACGATGACGTGCAGATCGTCCGCTCGGTCTTCATGGAAGAGGGCTACATCGAGGCCTCGGTCGACGCGCCCCAGGTCTACCTCTCGCCCGACAAGCGCTTCATTCACGTCACGATCAACGTGAAAGAGGGCAAGAAGTACAAGCTCGGCAAGCTCAAGGTGCGCGGCGACATGGTGCCCGCAGAGGGCCTGACCGAAGAGGCCGTGCACCGGATCATCGACGGCGACACCGCCAAGGTGGTCAACGAGCGCTGGGCCGCGGCCAAGGCCGCCAACGACGAGGCGGGCACCCCCGACGCGCCCCTGCCCGAAGGCTGGGAGCAGCCGGGCAAGTCGCCGCTGCGTTTTGACCCCAGCCACCCCGAGATGGAGACCGGCGACACCTTCAAGCTGTCGGTCATGCAGCAGACCCTCGCTGAGATCAGCGATCTGTACGGTGATCAGGGCTACGCGTTCGCCAACGTGGTGCCGATCACCGAGACCGACGAAGAGTCTGGCGTCGTCGACATCATCTTCGAGGTGCAGCGCGGCGACAAGCTGCGGGTCGACCGCATCCAGATCACCGGCAACGACCCGACCTTCGACAAGGTCATCCGCCGCGAGATCCCGATCAACGAGGGCGACATCTACTCGGGCAGCAAGGTCAAAGAGGCCCGCCAGCGCCTCGAGCGCCTCGGCTACTTCGAAGAGGTCCGCATCTCGACGCCGCGCAGCAAAGAGCCAGAGTCGCTCGACATGCTGGTCGACGTCACCGAGCAGCCGACCGGCAGCTTCAGCGTGGGCGCAGGGTTCTCGAACATTGAGAACTTTATGCTCACCGCCAACGTGTCGAAGAACAACTTTATCGGCATGGGCTACGTGATGAGCGCCTCGGCGCAGATCTCGAGCCAGCGGCAGCAGTGGAACCTGCAGCTCTTTGACCCCTACTTCCTCGACTCGCGCTGGACCTTCTCGATCAACGGCTACAGCAACGCCACGCAGTTCATCGAGGACCAGTACCAGCGCGGCGGCAGCGTCTCGATCGGCCGCTACCTCGACCAGCGCAACGACACCCGGCTGACCTTCGACTACACCTTCGAGGACACCGGGCTGCGCGCGCTCGACAGCTACAAGCTGCGCCTGCTCGGCGGTGAGCTGTACCGCAACGGCCTGACCAGCACCGGCGGCCTGTCGTTCATCCTCGACAAGCGAAACAACCGCATCCAGGCCACGCGTGGCGTGTTCGCCACCGCCTCGACCGCGCTGTCGGGCGGCGTGCGCGCCGACGACGACACCGTCACCCAGGTCTTTGGCGGCGACTTCAACTTCGTCGAGTCCAAGCTCAACATCCGGGCCTACCAGCCGGTCGTCAAGAAAGAGTGGCTGATCTTCAAATACAACGGCACGTTGGGCAAGATCTGGTCGACCGACGGCACCATCGTCCCCTTCATCCACCGCTACCGCGCGGGCGGCATCCAGTCCGTGCGCGGTTTTGCGTGGTTCTCGTTGGGCCCGAGCCTGCGCGCGCCGGGCTTCAAGCAGCCCCAGCAGTACAGCTTCCTCGGCTCGGAAGACCCGACCGCCCCCGACGACCGCCTGATCGTCGGCGGCACCGAGACCTGGATCAACAACTTCGAGCTCGAGTCGCCGATCATCAAGCAGGCCGGCATCTCGACGGTCGTCTTCTTTGACGCCGGCAACGCGTTCGGCGACGTGTGGGGCGACGGCCACATGAGCCTGGGCGGGCTCCGCGGGGCCTACGGGTTCGGCGTGCGCTGGTTCAGCCCCATGGGCCCGCTGCGCTTTGAGTGGGGCGTGCCGGTCAACCCGCGCCCCGACGAGCGGCGGATCGTCTTCGACTTCAGCATCGGCAGCCTGTTCTGAGCGCCGCCTCACCCTTCGAACCCTTTGGAGCCCCGCATGAACGCCCGCATCGCCGCCCTCGCCCTCGGGCTCGGCCTCTCCAGCCTGTCCGCCGCCACCCTGCTCACGCCGACGCCGGCCGCCGCCCAGCAGGCCCTGAAGGTCGGCACGGTCGACTTCCAGCGCGCGCTCGGCGAGGTCACCGAGGGCAAGTCGACCAAGGCCCGCCTCGAGAAGATGTACGAGGACAAGAAGGTCGCCCTCCAGAAGATGGAGCAGCAGCTGGTCACCGCCCAGAAGGACTACGAGAAGCAGGCGATGGTGCTCAGCGACGCGGTGCGCGCCCAGAAAGAGCAAGAGCTCATGCAGCAGCAGATGGTCTTCCAGCAGACCTACATGCAGTCCGAGCAGGAGTTCCAGGCCGCCTATGGCCAGGCGATGGAGACCCTGATCACCAAGATGAAGACCACCACCGAGCTCATCGCCAAAGAGAAGGGCTACACGCTGGTGGTCGAGATCAGCGAGGGCGGCGTCGTCTACTCGGTGCCCACCATCGACCTGACCGCTGAGCTGATCACGCGGTTCAACGCCGGGAAGTGAGCGCGTGCGGGCCGACGCCCTCGCCGCGGCCCTCGGCGCGCGCCTCGACGGCCCGCCGGAGGTCGAGCTGCGCGGGGTCGCCGGCCTCGCCGACGCCGGGCCCGCCGAGCTGAGCTTCTTGGCCAACCCGCGCTACCGCCGCCAGCTGCGGGCCACCGGGGCCGGCGCGGTGCTGCTGCGCGCCGCGCCGCCCGCCGCCGAGCGACCGGGCGCGACGCTCCTCCTGATTGACGACCCCTACGCTGCCTTCGCGAAGGCCGCCGCGCTGCTCCACCCGATGCCCTGGCCGGCGCCCGGCGTGCACCCCGCCGCGGTGGTGCACCCGAGCGCGGTGGTCGAGGGCGCCACCGTCGAGGCGCTGGCCTTCGTCGGCCCGGGCGCGGTGGTCGGCCCGGGCAGCTGGCTTGAGCCCGGCGCGGTGGTCGCCGCCGGCGCCCGGGTCGGCGCCGCCTGCCGCCTGATGGCCCACAGCGTGGTCGCCGCCGGCTGCCGCCTGGGCGACCGGGTCTGGCTCAACCCCGGCGCGGTGGTCGGCGGCGAGGGTTTTGGCTTCGCGCCCACCGCGGCGGGCCACCAGAAGGTGCCCCAGCTTGGCATCGCCGAGGTCGAGGATGACGTCGAGATCGGCGTGCACAGCGCGGTCGACCGCGCGGCCCTGCCCCGGCAGCGCACCCGGGTCGGCGCGGGCAGTCGGCTCGACAATTTCGTCCAGGTCGGCCACGGCGCAGAGGTCGGGCCCCACAACCTGCTCGTGGCCTACAGCGGCCTCGCCGGCTCGGCCCGCACTGGCCGCGGGGTGGTGCTCGCCGCCAAGGCCGCGGTGATGGGCCACCTCGAGGTCGGCGACGGCGCGCGGCTCGGCGCGGCCAGCCTGCTGCTGCGCGACGCCCGGCCGGGCGAGGCCCTCGCCGGCGTGCCCGCGGTGCCCCACGCCGCCTGGCTGGCCCAGGCCGCCGCGGCGCCGACCCTGCACGAAGAGCTGCGGGCGCTCAAGGCCCGCGTCGCCGCGCTGGAGGCCGCCGCCCCGCACCCGGAGCCCCGATGACCGACCTGCACCTGCCGCTGGACGCCGCCGCCCTCGCCGGCCTGCTTCCGCACCGCCCGCCGTTCCTGCTGATTGACGTGGTGGACGAGCTTGAGCCCGGTGTGCGCGCCGCCGGCCGGTGGACCCCTCCCCTCGACCTGCCGGGCCTGTCCGGGCACTTCCCCGGCGATCCGGTGGTGCCCGGCGTGCTGCAGCTCGAGGCCCTCGCCCAGCTCAGCGCGGTGGTCGCGCTCAGCCTGCCGCGGGCCCCCGAGGCACCGCCGCCCCAGGTCCGGCTGGCCGGGGTCAGCGACGCGCGCTTCCGCGCGGTGGTGCGCCCGGGCGACCTGCTGCTCCTGCAGGCCACCTGCGCCGAGCACCGGCGCGGCCTGTGGCGTTTCTCTGTCGCCGCGACCTTCGCCGACGGCGCCCGGGTCTGCGCCGCGACGCTGACCGCCGGGGGCTGAGCCCGCCGCTCAGCCGCGCAGGTGCGGGCCGACCCGCCCCTCGACAAAGGGCACCTCGAGCACCTTCTCGTGCGGCACTGGGCCGTGCCCAAAGTAGCCGCCCTCGCCGAAGAGCTCGCCGTGGTCGCTGGTCACGATGAGGTGGCTGTCGTCGGGCATCTTGGCCCACAGCCGGGGCAGCAGCGCGTCGAGCGCGGCCGCGGCCCGCACCTGGCGCAGGCGCAGGGCCTCGAGGCGCTCTGGCGAGAAGAAGGCCGGCGCCTCGGCCACCGGCAGCGGCGCCCCGGCGGCGACCCGCCCAAAAACCCCGTGCACCCCGGCGAGCCGCGGCGCGTCATCCGGGGGGTCGCCGGGCAGCAGGTAGGGGTAGTGGGCCTCGCCGGTGTTGATGAGGGTGAAGCTCGGCTGGTGCCTGGGCAGCTCGAGCGCGTCGAGGATGGCGCCCAGGTCATTGTGCTGGGGCATCTGCTCGTAGCGGTCAAAGCCCACCGCCAGCGGCACGGCGGGGTTGAGGCTGGGCAGCGAGACGAAGGCCTGGGTGCGGTAGCCGAAGCGCTCGCGCAACGCCGAGGGCAGGTAGAGCGCCGGTCCGAGGCTGAGGACCGCCAGGGCGTCGAGCCCGAGCCGCTCGCCCCAGGCGCGCAGCTCGGCGCCATGCCAGGCCGCCCCATGAACGCCCGGCGGCGCCTTGTGGGGCAGGATGCCCATCAGCAGGTTGTAGTGAGAGGGCGCCGTCCAGGTCGCATAGGACCAGCGGCGCTCGATGGGGCCCAACCGGGGGAGGTGGACCGGCGCCGCGGCGACGAGGCTGTCCCAGCGGAGCGAGTCGAGCACGAGGAGGACGACGTGGCGGCCCGGCGCCGCCGGGGGCAGGCGCGGGGTGCCGCCGCGGATGGAGGCGGCCGAGATCGTGGGCCGCCCGGGTGCTCCGCTCATCCGCCCCCTCGCCCGCGGGCCTGGGCCGCGCGGCTGCGCGGGATAGCGCGTCCCCCGCCCGGCCGCCCCGGCCCGGGCCGGCACCCCCGGAGGGCCCGATGGGCCTGCGCACCCGCCTCCTCCACCGCGTGCTCGCCGCCGTCGGCCGGCCCCCGCCGCCCGCGCCCGCGCCGCCTCCCCCCGCTGCCCCGCGCCCGGCCCCCGCCGCGGTCG
>JBJONS010000415.1:0-7158 GCA_046051725.1 Pseudomonadota bacterium
CCTCGGCCGTGGCCGCCGCCTCGGCGTCCTCGGGCCGCGCGGGCCGGACCTCGAGCAGCGCGGTGGGGGGCTCCTGCTCGGCCCGCCCCTCAGCGAGCAGCAGCAGCTGCACTGCGGCCCAAAAGACCAGGGGGCCCAGCAGCACGGGCATGATGACGGTCGAGAACAGCACGCTCGGATCGCGCAGGCCCTCGAGCAGCTCGCGGCGGGTGAGCGCGACCGCCGCCCGCGCGGCCCGCAGGCTCATCCGGCCCCCCGCAGCAGGCCGCCGAGGCCAAGCCCGGCCGTCACCGCGAGCAGCCCGCCCAGCACGCTGATCCCGACGTAGGCCAGGGCCTGGGGGCCGCGCCCGCCCTGCCAGAGCTGGGCTGCTTCGAGGCTAAAGGTCGAGAAGGTGGTGAAGCTGCCGAGGAAGCCGACGGCGAGGGGCAGGCGCAGGCCGGGGCGCAGCTGCGGGCCGCCGAGCCCGACCAGCAGGCCCAGCGCCGCGCAGCCGGCGAGGTTGATGGCCAGGGTCGCCGCGGCGGGCGCGCCGGGCAGGCTGCGGCTCAGCCAGGCGCCGAGCCCCACGCGCGCCAAGGCGCCCAGCGCGCCGAAGACGGCGACGCCGAGCAGCGCGTCAATGGAGGGGCTCGGGGCAGGCGGCAGGGGGACCTCGGCGGCGCGCGGCGCGGTCAGTGGGGCAGGGCCGAGATCGTCAGGGCGGCGAAGGCGGCGGCGCAGAGGCCGAGGCCGACCAGAAGGCCGATCACGCCGCCGATCAGCAGGGGCCGGGTCTGGCCGCTGCGGGCGCGGGCCGGCGCGTCGGGGGCGTCGCCGAGGGCCTCCAGCCAGTCCCCCGGGCTCTGCTGCGGACGGGCGGCGACCTCGGCGCCGGCGGGGGCCTGGGCCGCGGCCTTCACCGCCTCGGCCTGGGCGTTGCGGGCCGCCTCGGCGGCCAGCCGGGGCACGGTGGCCTCGGCCCAGTCGCGCAGCCACGGCGTCGGCAGCCCCGAGCGCAGGCGCCGGCAGCGCTGCTCGACGCTGTGCGCATCGGGCCGATCATGGCACTCGAAGGCCAACATCTCGAGCAGCAGCATGCGGACGCCGCGCTCGGCGGCCCGCACCTCAGGCGCGTCGGCCTCGGCCAAGGCGTGTCCGACGGTCTCGAGCAGGTTGCCGAGGAAGGCGGCGTGCTCGGCCGCCACGCGGGGCGGGTCGGGGAACCGCTTGCCGGTGAGCGTGTTCGCCATGAGGATGCCCAGCGCGTAGACATCGCCCTGGTGCGTGTCCTCGCCGCGGTGGCGCTCGGGCGCGAGGTAGCGGCTGCTCCCCATGATCACGCCCTGGTGAATGGCGGCCTCTCTCCCTTTGACATCGGCGTTGGCGACGCCAAAGTCGAGCAGCTTGACCTCGCCTTGGCGGGTGATGCGGACGTTGCCCGGCTTCACGTCGCGGTGCACGAGGCGCAGGGGGGCCTCTTCGCCGGGCGGGGTCAGGTTGTGCGCCGCGTACAGCGCGCCGGCCACCTCTTCGACGATCTCGAGCAGCACCGGCAGCGAGGGCCGTTCGCGCTGAATGGCCGTGCTGAGGTCAATCCCGTCGATGTACTCCATCACCACGCCCCAGCCGCCGGTGCTGGCGGTGCTGTGGCGAAAGAGGCTGTGCACGCCGACCACCGCGCGGTGGCGGATGCGCCCGAGCAGGCGGGCCTCGTCGCGCATGCGGCGCGCGACCTCTTCGGCGGCCGGGCCCTCGTAGTGCATGAGCTTGAGCGCCACCTGGCGCGAGAAGCCGCCGACGTCGTGCAGGCTGGCGCGCCAGACGGTGCCAAAGCCGCCGCGGCCGACGATCTCGTGGAGCTGGAAGCGGCGCGCGGCGGTCGAGGCAGGGCTCGGCGCGGGGCTCGGCACGGTCATGGGGAGGGGCCTCCGGTCGCGCATCATGGCAGGGCGTCGGCGCCCCGGGCTCCGCCGGTCCGCGGCGCACGGAGAAGGGTCGCATGGAGGCGATCTTCGCGTGCCTCCGCTGCGGCGCGCGGGGCTCTCGGCGAACCGCGGCGGGGGCGCGGCGGCCTCAGCCGGGGAAGCCGAGCTCGCGAATGTAGATGTGCTCGAGCTGCGAGCGGCTGCGGCTGAGCTGGCTGCGCAGGTAGAGCAGCACCCCGGCGGCCATCGCGAGGGCCCGGCGGGCGGGGCCCGGGCGGATCGCCGGCGCGATGCCCAGCGCCACGGCCTGGCGGCGGACCCGCGCGTCGACGTGGGCGAGGAAGGCCGGGAGCTGGCGGAGGACCGGGTGATCGCCGGCGCGCCCGGCCAGCGCGCGGGCGGCGGCGGGGGCGACGGCGAGCTGCAGCTCGATGAGGCCGTAGAAGGGCAGTGCGAGGCCGGGGCGGGCGGCGAGCAGGCGGCGGGTCTCTTTCTCGCCCCACGCGACGTGCTCCTCTTCTTCTTTGCAGACCACGCGCAGCTTCTTCTTGATCGCGGGGATGCGCGGGTCGCTGTCGGGCAGGGTCTGCAGCAGCACGTCGCGGAAGATGTCGAGCACCATCCCCTCGCCGATCGCGTGCTCCATCATGACCTTGAGCGGGTAGTAGTCGTTGTGGGCGGCGAGCAGGCGCACGGCCCAGTGCGCGCGCATGGGCTGCATGTTGAGCGCGCGGAAGATGTCGGCGAACAGCTCGAGGTGGTTGAGCTCTTGGCGGGCTTGGCGCAGGTAGAAGCGCGCCGCCTCGAGGCTGCCCGCCGCGTACAGCGAGCGGCCGCAGTAGACGCCGGTGGCCTCGCCGTACAGCGCCTGGCTGAGCATGAACCTCACCAGCTCGTGATCATCGGGGTGGTGCAGGTCGAAGACGGCGCCGCCGAAGTCGAAGGGCGCGTCGTGGGAGCTCAGCGGCGCCCCGGCGGAGGTGGGGGCAGCGGCCGGGGGAGGCGGGGCGTCGTCTTGGGCGTGCATGCGGCCACCCTAGCACAGGCCCACGCCCCCGCCTGCAGGGGAGGCCACCTGGACCCCCGGTGACCCGCGCGGGATCAGGCCCCGGGCGCGGGGGCCTCACTCGGCGGTGGCGCCCTCGGCCATGTACAGCACCGTGTCGGCGGCGAGGCCGTGGTCGCGGTTGCTGGCCACGGTGCCCTCTTGCAGCACGTCGACGGCGACCTGAGAGCCGCCGAGGCCGGCGACGGCGAGCCCGGTGGGCAGCACGGACGCGACGGGGACCTGGGTGTCGAGGCTCGACCAGAGCACCGCGGTGCGGTCGGGCAGCGCGCCGGCGGCGGCGAGGGCCGAGATGCTGCCCTCGGCGTCCCAGGTCGAGAGCGCGGCGCCGTAGATGGTCTGCATCCCGTCAAGCTCGGGGCCCCACTGCAGGCGGTCGGCGAGGTAGGGCGCGACGAGGTCGGGGGTGCTGTCGAGCACCACGCTGCGGGGCGCCCGGCCGGCGTTGGCCTCGCTGTGCAGCAGGTCGGCGACGCCGCGCCCGCCGGTGCCCAGGCCGACGAGGTGGACCTCGTCGAGGTTGATCTCGAGCGGCACCCGCACGCCGGCGTCGGCGGCGGTCTCGGGGTCGTAGATCGCGTCCATCATGATCTGCGCGAAGGCGCCGCCCTGGCGCAGAAAGCCCTCTGGGCCGAGATCGTCGACGCTGTCGCCGGTCGCGACGTCGGCGCGGTGCCACAGGTCGCCCCAGCAGTTGCTCGGCAGCACGACCACCACGCCGGCGTCGACCAGCGCGGCGATGAGCGTGCCCTCGCTGCCCTCTTCGGGGTCGACCGGGAAGCGGCTGAGGCCGAGCGTCTCCCACACCTTGGCGATGCCCCACTGGCGGCTCAGGCGCGAGTCGGCCCGGTAGTGCAAGCCGGCCACCGGGTCGTCTTCATCGGGCTGCACGATGTAGTCAAAGGCGCCCGAGTGCAGGACCAGCGCCGCGGGGACCGGGCCCTGCAGCGAGCTGCGGAAGGCGAAGAAGACCCGCGCGCTCTCGCCATCGGGGCAGGTCACGGCGGTGTCGACCGCCTGGATGACCGCGTCGTCGCTGGCCACGTGCTCGCTCTCGTAGGCGACCTCGGAGAAGTCGAGCTTGGCCAGATCTTCGTAGGGCTGCGCACACGCGGTGAGGAGCGGGAGGAGGAGCAGCGCCTGGCGCATGGGGACCTCGGGGGGCACAGCGGGCGAGGGGAGGGGAGGCCGGGCCCGGCCGCGCGTGGAGGCGCGGCGGCCCTGTCCGGGCGCAGCATAGCGGCGGCGGCCGGCGCGGGGACACCGGCGGTGGCCTTCGCCGATATCTCCTCGAAGACACCGTGCTGGGCGCCACCCTCGTCGGCCCGCTCTGCGCCGACCGCGGCGGGGGCGGTCGCGCGCTTGGCGCGCGGGCCCCCGGTGGGGGCGCGGCGCCTGTGGTACAAGGGGCGCCCGTTTGGCCGGAGGCGCAGCCCATGCACACCACCCCCCTCGCTTCGCGCTTCGGCGCCCGCTCCCCGCTCCCCAGCGTCGTCGATGGCGGCGGCCGCCCCCGGTCCTCTGCCTCGGCGCCCGCCCTCGGCCTCCTGACCTTGGTGCTGGCCGGCGCCGCGCTGGGCGGCTGCGCCACCGAGGCGCCCCCTCCGGCCGCGGCCGAGGACAAGTGCCCCCGCGTCACCATGGACCTCGAGGGCCAGTGGCTGCGGGTCAACGGCAACGCCGGCGATCCCAAGCACCGCTTCGAGGTGCAGAAGAAGGGCGCCGACACGGTGATCTGGTACGTCGGCGGCGCGTTCACCAAGAAAGAGCTGCGCGGCGAGCGCCGGGACACCGACTGGCGCTTCACCCAGGCGGTCTCGGGCGCCCAAGAAGAGGCCTTCAAGAAGGGCGAGCTTGAGCTCACCCGCGTCTTCGTCGAGCCCCAAAAGAAGCTGTGCGCGCTGCGGGTCTCGGTGGGCACCGTGAAGTGGGACGCGGCGGCCAACAAAGAGCGCGAGACCATCGCGCCGGGCTTCCAAGAGTTCCTGCCCATGCCCGAGGGCGGCACCTTCACCTTCCGGCCTTGCGACGGCACGCTCTTCTTCGCCAAGGCCGCCGCCGACTGGACGGTGGCCGAGGCCGAGCTCAAGAACGGCGGCGCGGTCTTCAACACCGCGCTGGGCGAGGCGCTCAGCGTCGGCGCTTGGACCGACGCGGCGGCCGACGGCGACGCGGCCTGCACCTACGACATGGACCTCTACTTCGACGACAAGCCGGCGAAGGACAAAGAGAACAAGGCCCGCGGCCCGGCCGCCGCCGGCGCGGTGGTGAGCACCCCGGCGGGCGACAAGCGCCCCTGGACCGTGCCCGACTGGTTCGCCCCCTGGTCGGGCAACCACCACTTCGAGGTCTACCGCTACCGCAGCTGCGCCGGCGGGCCGCGCGAGCTGCTCGGCGTGAGCTGCTCCGAGGCCGTCCTGCAGTGAGCGGCCGGTCGCTGGGCACAGCGCCAGCGACGCCATCTTCCTCCACTTGCGCGCGCGCCGCCCAGGGCGCGCTGGAGCCCGCATGCGCTGGGGCCTCGTCGATAGCATCACCGCGCTCGAGAAGGGGAAGCGGGCCACCGGCCTGCGCACCTGGGACCCGAGCCTGCCGCTGTTTTTGGACCACTTCCCCGGCTTCCCAGTGGTCCCGGGCGTGCTGACGCTCGAGAGCCTCGCCCAGCTGGCCGGCAAGCTCATCGGCTACTCGGTCCGCAAGGATCGGGGCGACTGGCCCTTCCCCATCCTCAGCATGATGGACAAGGTCAAGTTCCGGCGCTTCATCCCCCCGGCCACGCCCTGCGTGCTCGAGGCCGAGATCGTCGAGCTGCGCGACGAGAGCGCGATCGTCGACGTGCGCGCCCTGGTCGAGGACAAGTGGCGGGCCCGCGCCCAGCAGGTCTTCGTCTTCAACGCCGTGCCGCTGCGCGATCCGGTCGAGCAGGACCGGGTCGAGGCGCTGGAGCGCAGCGAGCTGGCCCGCCTCTGGGCCGACTACCCCGGCGACTTCTGAGCGCCCTGGAGCCGACATGCACAGCCCCCCGTCCGACCGTCGCCGCGTGGTCATCACCGGCATCGGCGCCGTCACCCCGCACGGCGTCGGCGTCGACGCCTGCTGGGCCGGCGTGATCGAGGGCCGCAACACCATCGGCCCGATCCGCAGGTTCAACGCGACCTCCTTCCCGGTTCGCTTCGCGGCCGAGGCGCCTGAGCCTGAGACCCTGCCCGAGGTGCCGCCCGAGGTGGCCCACATTCTGCTCGACCTCAAGGGGCGCCTCGCCGCGGTCGCCGCCGCCGAGGCCCTGTCGATGGCCCAGCTGCCGCCGCTCGGGGCGCGGCTCGGCGTCTGCCTGGGCTCGGAGGCCGCCCGGCCCGATCTGGCCGAGCTCGCCGTCCGCATGCGCAGCGGCGAGCTGCCCGGCGCGCTCGAGCTCGACCGCATGTCGCCCGCCGCCCCGACCCGCCTCGTCGCGGCCATGGCCGGCGCGCTGGGCCCGATGAGCACGGTGTCGACCGCCTGCACGAGCAGCAGCCAGAGCGTCGGCGAGGGCCTGCTGCGCATCCGGCGCGGCGAGGCCGACGCCATGATCGTCGGGGGCGTCGACGTGCTCGTCGATCCCATCATGGTGACCGGCTTCTCAAAACTCGGCGCGCTCAGCCAGCGCAACGACGACCCGGCCACCGCCAGCCGCCCCTTCGATCTGCACCGGGACGGTTTTGTGCTCGGCGAGGGCGCGGGCTTCCTGGTCATCGAAGATCTCGAGCTGGCCCAGCGGCGCGGCGCCACCATCCTCGCCGAGCTCAGCGGTTTTGGCTGCTCGTGCAACGCCTACCGGATCACCGACTCGCCGCCGGACGGCCGCGGCGCCGCCCAGAGCATGGAGGCGGCCCTGGCCGACGCCGGCCTCTCCCCCGACGACATCGACTACATCAACGCCCACGGCACCAGCACGCCGATGAACGACAGCAGCGAGGCGGCGGGCATCGTGCGGGCCCTGGGCGAGCGGGCCGCCGATGTGCCCACCAGCAGCACCAAGTCGATGACCGGCCACCTCGTCGCGGCCTGCGGGGCGGTCGAGGCCATCTTCTGCGTGCTGGCCACCCGCGACGGGATCATGCCGCCGACGCGCAACCTCGAGCAGCCCGATCCGGCCTGCCCCCTCCGCCACATCCCCAACGAGGCCCTGCGCGGCCCGGTCCGCCA
>JBJONS010000416.1:0-23388 GCA_046051725.1 Pseudomonadota bacterium
GACGGCCGGGTCGATCTGACCGTGCGCCTCGCCGAAGAGGACCGCCGCGACACGATGGATCTGCGGCGGATCAACGTGAACCCGAACCTCGTGCCGACGATCCCGCTCGAGGCGGTGGCGACCATCACCGAGGCCGAGGGCCCCAGCGAGATCCGCCGGATCGACCAGCGCCGGGTCGCCGCG
Organism: Pseudomonadota bacterium; assembly: GCA_046051725.1. GTDB lineage: Bacteria > Myxococcota_A > UBA796 > UBA796 > UBA2385 > JAEUKK01. The sequence continues at coordinate 184 of JBJONS010000416.1, forward strand.
ATCAGCGCCAACCTCGCCGGCTTCGACATGGCGGGGCAGGCCACCGCCCTGCGCGCCGCCCTGCGCGGCGGGGCGCTCAGCGGGGTCGAGTGGGAGCTCGGCGGGCAGAACCGCGAGATGGAGCGCTCGGTGCGATCGCTCTACTTTGCCCTGCTGCTCGCCATCTTCCTCGTCTACATCATCATGGCGAGCACCTTTGAGAGCGTGCTGCACCCCTTCGTCATCCTGTTCTCGGTGCCGCTCGCGGTGGTCGGCGTCATCCCGGCGCTGGTCTTGACCGGCACGCCGGTCAGCGTGGTGGTGTTCATCGGCGCCATCGTGCTCGCCGGCGTCGTCGTCAACAACGCCATCGTGCTCGTCGATACAGTCAACACCCTGCGCGCCGAGGGCATGGAGCGCGGCGCCGCGCTGGCCCACGGCGCCCGCATGCGCCTGCGCCCGATCCTCATCACCACGCTGACCACGGTGCTCGGCCTCGTGCCGCTGGCGCTGGGCATCGGCGAGGGCGCCGAGCTGCAGCAGCCCCTGGCCATCACGGTCATCGCCGGCCTGGGCAGCTCGACCCTGCTGACCCTCGGCGTCATCCCGGCGGTCTACCTCGTGCTCACCCGCCTGCTTGAGCGCCCGGGGGAGGGAGGCGGCGCCGCCGCGCGGCCCGAGGCCGCCCCCGATGTGGACGCCGCGCCGCCGGCGCCCGCCCTGACGCCCGAGGCGCCGCCGGCGCCCGCCGGGCCCGAGGAGGGCGCGGCCGCCGCCGGGGAGCCCCCTTCTCCGCCGCCGTCCGAGGAGGGCTGAGCATGGAGCGCTGGATCCCGAGCTTCTCCGTCCACCGGCCGATCACCGTCATCATGAGCTTCCTCGCGCTCATGTTGGTCGGCGGGCTCACCTGGCAGGCCATCCCGCTCGAGATGATGCCGAGCACCTTCTCGCTCAACCGGCTGTGGGTCTGGATCAGCTACGACGGCAGCACGCCCCGCGAGAACGACGCGAACATCATCCAGCCGCTGCAAGAGCAGGTCAGCACCGCGCCCGGCATCAAGTCGATGGGCGCGCGGGCCCGGGCGGGCAGCGCGAGCCTGAGCCTCGAGTTCCACCGCAGCATCTCGATGGACGTCGCCTACAACGCGCTGGTCGACCGCCTCGAGCGGGCCATGCCCGAGCTGCCCGAGGACGTCGAGCGCTACAACATCTGGAAGTGGGACCCCGCCGACGAGCCGATCATCTGGGCCGGCATCAGCATCCCCGACGCGGTCGAGGACGACCACAAGCTGGTGAGCGAGGTCGTGGCCAAGCGCCTCGAGCGCGTGCCCGGCGTCGGTCAGGTCGAGTTCTGGGGCGTCACCGAGCGGCGGATCTTCATCGAGTTCCGCCTCGACCAGCTCGCGGCCCACGGGGTGAACCTCGGCGAGGTGCTCGGCCGGCTGGGCCAGGACAACTTCCAGATGGCCAGCGGGCGCGTCGTGGACGGCGGGCGGGTGGCCTATGTCCGCAGCCTCGCCCGGTGGGAGGACGTCGAGACCCTGCGCGCCTACCCGGTCAAGCCCGGCGTGCGCCTCGGCGACATCGCCGACATCACCTACCGCCCGGATCCCTCGCCCGACATCAACCACATCAACGGCAAGGACGGCGCGGCGATCGCCATCAAGAAGGAGTCCGACGCGAACACGGTCGAGGTCGCCGAGCAGGCCGAGGCCGTGATGGCCGAGCTGGAGGCCGATCCGCGCGCGCAGGGCGCCACCTTCGTGAAGTTCTTCTCGCAAGCCGACATGATCACCGACTCGCTCAACGAGCTGCTGTCGAGCACGGTGATCGGCGGGCTCTGCGCGGTCGTCGTGCTGTTCGTGTTCCTGCGCGAGTGGCGCCTGACCCTGCTCATCGCCGCGTGCATCCCGATCACGCTGCTGATGACGGTGAGCGCGCTCTACTTCACCGGGCACACGCTGAACCTGCTGACGCTGATGGGCCTGATGCTCGCGGTGGGCATGGTGGTCGACAACGCGATCGTCGTGGTCGAGGCCATCTACGAGCGCCGGCAGCGGGGCGAAGACCTCGCCTCGGCGGCCATCGACGGCGCGTCCGAGGTCAACCTCGCGATCACGCTGAGCACGCTCACCACGATGGTCGTGTTCCTGCCGATCATCCTCATGTCCCAGGACGCCGACTTCTCGTTCTTCATGGGCGAGCTCGGCATGCCGGTGGTCTGGGCCCTCGGCGCCTCGCTGGTGGTGGCGCTGCTCTACACCCCGCTGGCGACCACCTTCCTCAAGGACAAGGCGGGGAGCACCCTTCCGCCCCCCCCCGCCTGGGTCACTTGGATGGAGCGCCGCTACCAAGCGGGCCTGCGCCGGGCGCTCACCCACCGCACAGACACCCTGCTCGCCGTGGTGGGGATGCTCTTCCTCACGCTCGTGCTGCCGGCCCAGTCGGTGAGCTGCGAAGAGAGCGCGGATGGCAACATCGGCGACTTCGTGGTGCGCCTCGACGTGCCGCTCGAGTTCACCTACGCCGAGCGCCTCAAGGTGATCGAGACCTATGAGCAGTGGGTCGACGCGCACGACGCGAGCTGGGGGGTCCGCACCCACCGCGCCGAGCTCGACGCGACCAGCAGCTTTGGCCGGATCTACGTCTACCTCGATGAAGAGCCCGCCGAAGGCCAGCTCGACCGCGCCCTGGTGCTCGACCAAGCCCGGGACGAGCTGCCCAAGATCGCCGGGGTCGACGCCGGCATCGGCTGGTCGCAGGGCAGCGGCAGCGAGAACAACACCATCACGGTCACCTTGAGCGGTGAGGACGTGGGCACCCTCGAGACCCTGGGCCTCGAGGTGCGGCGGCGGCTCAAGGGCGTGCCCGGGGTGGTCGGCGCGACCAACGACCAAGAGGAGGGCGGCGGCGAGGAGCTGCGGCTGCGGGCCGACCGCGACGCGCTGGCCCGCGGGGGCCTCGACGCCCGGAGCGTCGGCCAGACCGTCGGCTTCGCCCTGCGCGGCACGCTGCTGCCGCGGTACCACGAGGTCGACAAAGAGGTCGATGTCGTCGCGCGCTTCCGCTACGAAGACCGCCAGGACATCGACCGGCTGCTCGACTTCCCCTTGTGGAGCCCGGCGACCGGGCAGAGCCAGCCGCTGCGCACCGTGGTGCAGCCCGAGGTGGCGCCGGGCCTCGGCACCATCCGCCGCGAGGACCGGATCACGAGCTACCCGATCACGGTCGAGCTCAAGCCGGGCACCGAGCCGGGCGAGGTGCAGACCGCCATCGCCGGGGCGCTGCAGGGCCTCGACCTGCCCCGCGGCTACGACTGGACCCTCGACGGCCGGGCGTTCGGCTCGATGGAGGACGACCAGGCCCGCAACCTCGCGCTGCTGCTGTCGATCGTCTTCGTCTTCCTCATCATGGGCGTGCTGTTTGAGAGCTTCTTGCTCCCCTTCTCGATCATCACGAGCATCCCGATGGCCCTGCTCGGGGTCTATTGGACGCTCTACCTGACCGGCACCCCCCTGGATCTGATGGCCGGCGTGGGCTTGGTCATCCTCATCGGGGTGGTGGTCAACAACGGCATCGTGCTCATCGATCTGGTGACCCGCCTGCGGTCCGACGGCTTGTCGCGGGTCGACGCCTTGGTCGAGGCGGGCGGCCGCCGCCTCCGCCCCATCCTGATGACCGCGCTGACCACCATCATCGGGCTGATGCCGATGGCGCTCGGCGACAGCACCTTCGTCGGCATCCCCTACGCGCCGCTGGGCCGGGTGGTCGCCGGCGGCATGGTCACCGGCACCGTGCTGACCCTCTTTCTGGTCCCCTTCCTCTACACCGTGCTGGACGACATCCGCGCGACCGCTGGCCGCTGGCTGGCCTGGATCGCCGCGCGCCCCGCCGCCGCCGCCGCCCGCTGAGGCGCGCGGGCGGACCTCCGCCCGAGGACCCGATGACCGCCTCCCGCCGCTCCCCCCTGCGCCTGACCGCGCCCCTGCTCGGCCTGCTCCTGGCCGCCGGGCCCGCGCTGGGCGCCCCGCTCGCCTACGAAGACGCGCTCAAGCTCGCGCTCGAGCGCAACCCGGCGCTGCTGGGCGCCGATCAAGACCTGCGGAGCGCCCAAGGCGCCCTGTTGGCCGCCAAGGGGGTCTTCGACCCGAACATGACCGCGGGCTTCAGCCGCGCGTCGTCCTTGGACCAAGGGCTGACCTTCGGCTTTCCGACCACCACCGAGAACCGCAGCGGCGCGTGGGACATGGGGGTCAACAAGTACTTCGCCACCGGCACCAGCGCGGCGCTGAACTGGACCAACAACCAGAACAAGACGCTGTACTCGGCCGAAAACACCGAGCGCCTCGACCAGGTGCGCCAGCTCGGCTTCTTGAACGAGGACGAGCTCTACACCAGCCGCCTGACCGCCACGGTCACCCAGCCGCTGCTGGAGGGCTTCCGCATGGCGACCAACCTCTCGGCGGTCCGCACCGCCCGCAGCGCCGAGACCCAGGCCGAGGCCGAGCGCGCGCGGGTGCGCCAGCAGACCCTGTCGGACACCGCGAAGGCCTACTGGGCGCTGCACCGGGCGGGGCAGCTCCACACGCTGGCCCGGGCCTCGCTCGAGGTCGCGCGGGAGGAGCAGCGCGTGGTCGAGGCCAAGGTGGCCGAGGGCTCGCTGGCCCCGCTGGAGCGGGCCCGGGTGGCCGCGGTGGTGGTCCAAGCCGAGAGCGCGCTGATGGACGCCGGCGTCGCCGAGCGCCAGGCCAGCGACGCCCTGCAGCTGCTGGTCGGCGGGCAGCCAGGCGAGCCCATCGAGGCCACCACGCCCCCCGCCGAGGTGCTCGAGCTGCCGATCGACGCCGCAGAGGCGGTGCGCGCGGCGCTGGCGCAGAACCCGAGCCTGCAAGCGCAGCGCCTGCGCGTCGACAACGCGGAGCAGGACCTCGGCGACGCGCGCCACCGGATGCTGCCGCAGCTGGACGCGACCGCCAGCTATGGCCTCGCCGGCTTTGAGCTCGGCACCGCGGCCGACCCGACCAACAGCGTGGCCACCGCGGCGAGCATCTTCGACGGCGAGCAGCGCAGCTGGAGCGTCGGGGCCAACCTCAGCGTGCCCATGGGCAACCGGGCCGCGCGCGGCGGGCTCGACCAGCGGGGCGCGGCGCTGCAGCGGCTCAAGCTCGACGAGCAGGCCCTCGCGCGCAGCATCGAGCAGCAGGTCCGGGCCCAGGTGGACACGCTGCGGGCGGGGCGGACCCGGGTGGCGCTGGCTGAGGCCAACCTGCGCTTCGCCGAAGAGACGCTGAACGCCGAGCGCGCGCTGCAGGCCACCGGCCGCACGGTGCAGCAGAACGTCCTGACCGCCATCAAGAACGTCGACGACGCCAAGGTCGCCCTTCAGCAGGCCCGGTCCGACCACCTCGTGGCGATCATCGAGCTCGAGCGCCTCAAGGGCAGCTTGTAGGGCGGCGGATCGGGGCGCAAGGGAAGGCCCCGCGCGGCCCGCGTGTCGCCCGACCGCCGGCGGCCAGCGCCGCCTCCCCCGCACCCCGCGGCTCCACCCCCGCGGTCCTTCCCCGAGGACGTCCCGATGAAGGTCCACGCGCTGCTGCCCTTCGCCCTGGGCGCCGGCATGAGCGCCGGCGCACTCCTGCTGCTGCCCCACCTCAACGCCGCGGTGGCCGCGAAGGGGTCCGACGCCAGCGCCCCCGCGGCGCCCCTCACCTACGACCCGAGCCGCAGCCTCGCGCCGCTGGTCGATGGGCTCGGCCCGGCGGTGGTCAACCTGCGGGTGACCCAGGGGGCCCAGGCCCAGCCCAGCGGCTGGCCCGCGCCGGGGCTGCCCGACGGCCTGCGCCAGGGCGCCGGCTCGGGCTTCTTCGTGTCGGCCGACGGCTACCTCGTGACCAACAACCACGTGGTCGAGGGCGCCCGCAGCGTCACGGTCAACCTCGAGGGCGGGGCCGAGCTGCCGGGCACCGTGGTCGGCGCCGATCCCCGCACCGATCTCGCGCTGGTGAAGGTCGAGCTCGCCCAGGGCCAGACCGTGCCCTTCGTGAAGCTGGGCGACAGCGACAAGGCGCGGGTCGGCGACTGGGTGGTGGCGATCGGCGCCCCCTTTGGCCTCGACCACAGCGTGACGGCGGGCATCATCTCGGCGAAGAGCCGCGACATCGGCGCGGGCCCCTACGACGACTTCATCCAGACCGACGCCAGCATCAACCCCGGAAACTCCGGCGGTCCGCTGTTCAACCTCGACGGCGAGGTGGTCGGGGTGAACACGGCGATCAACCCGCGGGGCCAGGGCATCGGCTTCTCGGTGCCCAGCAACGTCGTGCGGGGGGTCATCGAGGCGCTGCGCAGCGACGGGCGGGTGGCCCGCGGCTGGATGGGGGTCGGGCTCACGCCGCTGAGCCCGAGCCTCAAGGCGCGGCTCGCGGTGGACGCCGACAAGGCCGCGGTGGTCGGCACGGTCTACCCGGGCACGCCCGCGGCCGAGGCGGGCCTCGAGCCCGGCGACGTCATCCTGTCGCTGGACGGGGCGGCGGCCGCGAGCACCGAGGGCCTCATCCGCGCCATCGGCGCGCGAAAGCCCGGCGAGCTGCTGCGGCTCGAGGTGCTGCGCGACGGTGAGAAGACCGAGCTGAAGGTCACCCTCGCCGAGCGCCCCGACGAAGAGGACCTGCAGAGCGGCGCTTTTCTGCCCGGCCGCGGCGGCGCGGGCGCGGGCAAGCCGCCGACGGTCGAGGAGCTCCCGGCGCTCGGGCTCCGGCTCAGCGCCGAGGACGAGGGCGGGCCGCGGATCACGGGGGTCGCCCGGAACAGCCCGCTGGCCGGCCGCCTCAAGCCCGGTGACCGGGTGGTCGAGGTGAACGGCGCCCCGCTGCGCAGCGCCAAAGAGCTCGCCCGCCGCCTCGGCGACCTCCACGAGGGCGCGCTGATCGTCGTGGAGCGCCAAGGGGCCCGGGTGCTGGTCGAGCTGCCGGCCACCTCCCCCTGAGCTGGGCCCGGGCGGGCGCGGGTGATGCCGCAGATCGGCCGCGATACCACGCCGCGTGTCCGCACCACCGCCGGCCCGAGCCCCCCTCCGCCCGCTCGACTGGCTGCGGCTGGCCTTTGTCGCCCTGCATGTCTGGGCGGTGGCCATCCCCGCGCTCCCGAGCCCGCCCGGCCGGCTGACGGTCGACGAGCTGAGCCGGCGCGGCGCGAAGCGCACCCTCGCCGCCTGGCGGGGCATGCTCGGCGCGGTCGGGGTCACGCTCAGCCATGAGCAGGCGGCGCAGGGCGTGGTCCGGGTCGCGAACCGCGTGATCGCCACCCGCAACCTGCTGAGCAAGCCGATGGAGCCCTACCGGCGCCTGACCGGCGCGCGCCAGAGCTGGCGGATGTTCAGCCAGGTGAGCGACCGCACCGCCAAGCTCGAGGTCTGGGAGCGCCGCGGGGGGGCGCTGGTCCCGCTGTACATCGCGCTCGATCCGGCGCACCAGTGGCAGGGGCGCACGCTGCGCGCCGAGCGCATGCGCGCCTACACGAACCTGTTTGTGACCAAGAACGGCCGCTCTGGCTACGTCGCGCTGGTCGAGTGGCTGGCCTGTCTGCGCGCGGCCGAGCCCGGCGCCGGCGAGGGCCTGCGCGTGCAGATGCAACGGCTGCAGATCCCCAGCCCAGCGGCGCTCGCGGCGACCGGCGCGCTGGTCGTCGACCAACCCTACTGGCCAGAGGAGCGGAGCTTCGCCGCCCTCGACTGCGCGGCCCGCCAGGGCGCCCCCGCCGACGCAGACGAGGAGGAGGGTTGAGCCCGCTGGGGTGGCCGGCCCGCGCCGCCGCGGCCCTGCGCGTGCAGGAGCCCGCGCACGCCCTCGCCCTCATGCGGATCGGCGTGGGGATCACCATCCTCGGCATGTTGGCCGCGATGGTCTGGACCGACAGCGTCGCGCCGGTCTGGCTGGACCCGGTCGACGGCGGCCTGCGGGACCTCGCGCCCCGCCAGTGGTTGGCCCGGGCGCTGGGCGCCCCGACGCCGCCGGTGGTCACCGGGCTGATGGTGGCCGCGGGCGTGGGCAGCCTCGGCCTCACGGTCGGCCTCGGCGGCCGGCTGAGCGCGCTGATCGCGCTGCAGGCCCTTTTGGCGCTGTTCTCGCTGCACCCCCGCACCGGCGGCGGCCACGACCGCCTCATCACCAACGCGCTGTGGCTGCTGGTGCTCGCGCCCAGCGACCGCAGCCTCTCGCTGCGCAGCTGGCTGGAGACCCGCCGGTGGCTGAACCCCACGCCGGTCGCGGGTTGGGTGCGCTGGCTGGTGATCGGCCAGCTGGTGCTGATGTACGCCGGCACCGGGCTGCAAAAGGTGGGCGCCGAGTGGTTCCCCTGGGGCGACTACGCGGCGGTCCAGCGCGCCCTGCTGTCCCCGAGCTGGGCGCGGTGGGATCTGACCCAGGCGGTCGCGGCCCTCAGCCCGCTGATCCAGGCGGCCACCGCGCTGAGCTGGCTGTGGGAGGTCAGCTTCGCCGCGCTGCCGCTGCTGCTCTGGTGGCGGGCCACCCGCACCCGACCCGGGCGCCTGCGGGCCCTGGCCAACCGGCTCGATCTGCGTGCGTGGATGGCCGTCTTCGGCGTCGGCCTGCACCTCGGCCTGCTGGTGCTCATGGAGCTGGGGCCGTTCAGCCTGATCTCGATGAGCCTCTACCCCTGCCTCTGGTCGGGCGCGGAGTGGGGGCGGTGGCTGGGGCGGCGCGCGGCGGGCCGGACCACCTGAGCGGCGCGGCGACCGCCCACCCCCACCAGCGGGCCGCGGACCGGCGCCCCCAACGACGAAGGGGCGAGCGCACCGCGCCCGCCCCCCCACACCGCGAGGCCAAGGCCCCCCGGAAGCTCAGCCCTCGTAGGCCGCGCAGCAGAGCTCGGGGCTCGGCTCGAGTCGGTCACCCGAGGTGTTGGTCACGCCGAGGCTGCAGTAGTTGTCCCGCGCGGTCTCGACGCCCTCGTTGTTGGGGTCCCAGATCTCGTTGAAGGTGTCGCAGGCGTCATCGGGCGCCTGGTCGGCCCAGCACATGGTCGGGTGCAAGCAGCAGAAGTCCTGCATGCGCGCGGAGCACGAGGCCTCTTCGAGCTCAGGCGTGCAGTCCCGGGTGACCGGCGTGTCGACGGTGGCCTCGAGCGACTCGCCACGGATGGTGCACTCGTCGACGACACCGCGGCAGTCACCCTCGACCACGACGGTGCCGTAGGACAGCGCGCCGTCGTCGAGCGGCACCGAGAAGGTGTCGAGCACGACGGTGAAGGGCACGCCGTAGCGGCTGCCGATCTCAATCGCGCAGAACTCGGCGGCGGCCCGGCCGGCATGGGCGGCGTTGAAGCCGCGCCGGGTGCCCGAGGCCTGGATGCACTCGCCGTACTCGATCTCGAGCTGGCGGCCGAGCGAGTCGGTGTAGAAGCCCTTGAAGTCACCCAGTTCAACGCCCGGCGAGCCGGTGTAGTAGCTGGTCATGCCCACGAAGAGGTCCAGGTCACCGTCATCGTTCGGGAAGTCGGGGAAGGCGTAGGTCTCCTCGCGCTCGGTCGGCGCGATGGACTGGTTCCAGAACACCGACTCGGGGTCCACGATCACGCACACCGACGAGATGGGGTCGCCACCCTCGGTGATGGGATCGCTGGGCACCTGGAAGGAGTAGGTCGCGCCGCCGCGCACGCCGTCGGTCGAGCCGCTGAGCTGGCCGAAGAAGCAGAGCGGGTTGCCCTGGGCGTCGACGTGCTCGGGATCGGCGCACCAGTCGATGGGCGAGACCACGGGGTCGCCACCCTGCTCGACGATGACCGCCGACTGCGCGGCGAAGCGGGTCGCCTTGAACTCTTCGAGCTGGTCGAGGCTCATGATGCCCAAGGTCCCGATGTCGAGGACCGAGGGGTGATCACCCTGAGCGACGGGGAGGTAGTCGAGGCCCTCGCGATCACACCCAGTGACCGCGAGCAGACCGAGGAGAAGGGAGAGGTGCTTGTTACTCATAGCGGAAGCTCAACTCCACCGTGAATTCCTTGTCGGGATCATCAATCACGGGCGGATCTTGAACGACCACATCGCCCTGGAAGATGTACTTGCTCGGGAAGTTCAGCAGGTCGATCGGGACCTGACCGGTGAAGTACTGCTCGTCATAGTAGAAGACCTGCCAGCCGAGCGAGTCGCCTTCCTGGCACGTGCTGAAGTCGAAGGTCCGCGAGGGGGCGTCCATCCAGCCCCACACCACGGCGCCTTCGAGCCAGAGCGTGTGGTAGATCGTCGTCTCGGCCTCGAAGTAGTCGCCCATGTCTTCGAAGTAGGGCTCGCCGCCGCCGTTCCCGATGAAGCCGACCTCTTGATCCGAGGTCAGGTATCCGGTCTCGTAGCAGTGCTCGCGGTACTCGATCCCGCTCGTGACTTCGTCGCCGAGCTGGTTGATGACCGGGTTCTGGACCTCATCGCGGAAGAACTCGATGACGTCGTCGTAAGACGAGTACCGGCCCGTGATGAGCTTGCAGTTCATCGTCTGGTAGCAGCCCCAGTCCGGGCGGCCGACCGACATGCTGCCGTAGGGGTAGGTGTTGCCGGTCGGGTTGTCGGTGCCGAGGACCGGGCCAACCTCAGGGTGCGGGTAGTCGAAGAGCCGATCATCCACCCCAGAGAAGACGCCCAGCCAGACCGGGCCGATGGCGCGCACGTCGTTCTCGATCGTGTACGCCTCGCCCGTCTCGGGGTCGTTGACCGTGATGGTGGTCATGTCCTTCGGGATGCGCACCTTGCCGCGCACATCGAAGTGCTGGAGGGCGTCCTCGGAGTATGCGCAGCCCGAGGCGAGCAGCGCGAGCAGCAGCGTGGTGGAGGTGCGCATCAGTAGCTGTACTCCAAGCCGAGGAGGAGGCCCAGCGGATCCTGCCGGCCACCGATGGACCAACGGTTGTCGGAGGTGAGGCCGCCGTAGCCCTGGCGGTTGTTGAACACGTTCTGGATCTGGGCGCGGGCGGCCAGCTCACCCTTGCGGACGGGGATGTCCTGCTTGGCCTGCAGGTCGAAGGACCAGACGGTCTCGGCCCGCGCGTAGGTGCCAATGGTCTGGCGGAGGTAGCCGCCGCCGTTGGGCGCCGCGTTGGGGTAGGCGCGGCTGATCGGGTACCCGCTCTCGAGGTAGAAGACGAAGCCGAGGTTGGTGGTCCACGGGTCGTCGGGGAGCTCCCAGTAGCCCGAGGCCGTCACGTCGTGCCGGATGTCGGTGGGGAGGTTGCCGTTCTCGTAGAAGCGCGCCTGGCTCGGCACCGCGAGGAAGGAGCTCGGCGTGGTCTGCACCGTGCCCATGCTGCGGGTGTAGGAGTAGGTGCCGACCGCGGTCCACCGGTGGCTCAGGATCTTCTCGAGGGTGACGTCCGTCCGGTAGTAGGTCCGCCGGGCGACCGCAGGGGTCCGCAGGCGGTAGTACTCGTTGACCGTGCCGTCGCTCGTGGCGATCTGGTTGTAGCCGTCCTCGTCCCAGTAGTTGTTCAGCTCGTCGAAGCTGAACAGGTTCCGGGTGAAGGTGCCGGTGAAGTAGACCCGCGCCGCGAGGTCCTTGACCACCTCGCGCTCACCGCCGACGTTGAAGCTGTCGGAGCGCGGCGCGGTGATGCCCGGCAGCGCGGTGGTGAAGTTCTGGATCGGCGCGTAGTCGTAGTTGTCCGAGCCCGTGTTGGTGAAGCGACCGAAAGCCTCGCCGAGGAAGAGCTTGGAGCCCAGGCCCGACTGGTTGAGGTAGCTGGCCACGCCCAGGCGCGAGGTGTCGTTGAACCGCCCGATGTTGGCCATGACCTTGGTCTTGCCGTCACCGAAGGGGTCCCAGATCGCCGCGAAGCGGGGGCCCCACAGGCCCGTGTCGACCACCGCCTCGCCGAGGTCGTTGCGCACGATCTGGCGGTCGTAGCGGGTACCGTAGCGGAAGGTCAGGTTGTCGATGGGCTTCCAGACGTCCTGCACGAACGCGCCGAGGGTCTCGGCCGACGCCGCGAAGGCGAAGGGGCCCGAGTACTCGACCCAGTAGTAGTTGCGCAGCGTGTCGGGGTTGTAGTCCAGCAGGTTGATGTCGTAATAGAGCAGGTTGCCCATCACGCCGAAGGACCGGTTCCAGTAGTTCAGGTCACCGGAGAAGCCGACCTTGATGTCGTGGGAGCCCAGCGCCTCGACCTGCAGCAGGCTGAACTTGCTCTGCAGCTCGGCCCGCCACCGGTCGTCGAAGTCGTAGTTGGTCTCGTTGCCCGAGTCGAAGGCCGTGCCGAAGCCGATGCGGCCCGGGGTGACGAAGTCGATGCTGTTCTCTTGCTCGGTCGGGCTGCAGGGGTTGTACTCGAGGTCCTGGTCGTGCGTACACGGCACGCCGTAGCCTTCAAGGTACGACTTCTGGACGGTCGCCTTGGTCTCGAGGAAGGCCTGGGGCGAGATGAACCAGTCCCACTGCAGCGAGCCGACCCATCCGCCCTGCGCCTGACGGCCCTGCGCTTCGGGCGCAATAAAGCGGTCGCCGGCGTACAGGTTATCGATGCTGGTCGGGTTGGTCTGGACGAAGGCCGTGATCCGGTGCTCGGAGGTCGGCTGGAAGGTCAGCTTCGAGAGCACGTAGTGGCCGTCGAAGTCGCGGGGCAGCTGCACGCCGGCGTTCGCGATGAGCGAGCGGGTCATCTGGTAGCTGGCGATGAACCAGGCCTTGTCGCGCACGATCGGGCCGCTGACCCGGGTGCTGATCTGCCAGGTCTCGAAGCGCGCGCCGAAGTCGGTGGGCGCGAGCTGCCGGCCATCGGCGCCCCAGCGCCAGTCCTGCTTGGGCGACCAGGAGCCGTTCTGGTGGTAGACGCCCGAGACCACCTCAAACCGGTTGCTGCCGGTCTGGGTCACGATGTTGATCGAGCCGCCGAGGTTGAAGCCGTACTCGGGGTCGAAGGGGTTCGTGAGGACCTCGACCTGCTCAATCGCGTCGAAGTTGAAGTTCAACGAGAAGGTGCCGGTCACCGGGTCGGTGACGTTGACACCATCGAGCATGTAGGTGTTTTCGTTGCTGGCCGCGCCACCGATGTTCGGGTTCGCGCCGCCGGTCGTGCCCGCCGCGAGCTGCGCCGCCTGCTGGTACGACCGGCCGGTCGGGATGCGGTCGAGGAAGTCTTTGGTCAAGACCGTGCCGCGGTTCGCCGACTCGGTGTCGACGACGGGCTTCGAGTCTTGCACGACGATCGCCTCGCCGGACTCGTCGAAGACCATCTCGACAGGGATGGTGAGCGTCCGGCCCACGTTCACCTGGAGGCTTGGCTTGACGATGGTCTTGAACTTCGGGGCTTCCGCCTTGAGCTCGTAGACACCGGGGGGCAGCTCGACGAAGAGGAACCGGCCCTCGTTGTCGGTCTGCGCCTGCTTGGTGCCCATCATGTTCTCAGACTTGATGGTGATGAGCACGCCAGGGACGGGCAGGCCTTCGGAGTCGACGGTGGTGCCCTTGATGGTGCCCTTGGTCACCGAGGCGAAGGCGACCCCGGGGACCAACATGAGCAGGAGCGCCATCGAGGTCAGGAACTTGAACAAGGGCATCGGGCCGTTCCTTGGGGAAGCGGGGAGGCGCGGAGCGCGGGGGCGATGTCCGTAGCTGGGCGAGCAGCGCGCACAGCGGGCCGGAGCGGGGCCGGCCGGGGGGGACCAGTGGGGATCAGAGAGGTGACCAACTCCTGGCGCGCGCGAGGCGGAGGAGCGTAGACCGGCGCACGCTATCTCTCGCGGCGGTCCTTGGGGAGGCCGCGTCAGTCAGGATCACGTGATCGCTCACGAGGCCCGCACAGTCGCCGACGCGAGGCGCCCGCTTGCCGCCAGAGACCGGAGCCCCCGCGCGGCGCGCCGAACGCGCCCGCCGCGGGGCATGGGCCAAAAAGGCACAGCGTCCGCGCGCGGCAAGGAATAGACGAGGCGGGTGGTGAAGTCAAGCCGCCGCGACGAAGCGGCCGCTCAGGTGGATCGCGATCCGAGGCGAACGCGTCCAGCACGCTCACCTCGGTGATCCACGCCCCGCTGCGCGGGCGATCACCGCTGCACGTCGCCAAAGCGGCGCCGCTTGAGATAGAGTCCTGCCGTCGTTCCCCACCGAGGACCCTGCATGCCCACCAACACCTCCCCCAGCCCGGTCCCGAGCGCCGGCCCGCGGTCCGCCGGGTCCGCCATGCGGGGCGCCCTTGCGGCGCTCTGCCTCGCGCTGGTGGCCCCGGCGCTCGCGCCCCAGGCAGCCCACGCGACCACCTTCGCGCCCACCACCCAAGAAGAGCGCATCGACGCCGCCGAGCTCATCGTGCGCGGCGTGATCCGCGAGGTGTGGACCGAGGAAGACGCCAGCGGCATGATCTGGACCCGCGCCCAGGTCGACGTGCAGCGCGTCTACAAGGGCAAAGTCAACGAGAACACCATCATCATCGAGCAGCTCGGCGGCACCTACGCGGGCCGCACGGTGCGCGTCGACGGCGTCGCCCGCTTCGACGTCGACGAAGATGTGGTGCTGCTCCTGGATCGCCGCAAGAACGGCAACCTGCGCACGGTCGGCATGACCATGGGCAAGTTCACCGTCCGGCTCGACCCGTACAGCCGCCGTGAGATCGTGCAGCAGGTGCAGATCCCGCTCGAGCGCGCCTACGACCACCGCTTCATCCCCTTGCCGCCAGAGGGCGAGCGCTTCGCGCTCTCCGACCTCGAGGCCAAGATCCAGCGCCGCGTGGAGGCCTCCAAATGAGCCCCGCCCTCCTCTTCTTGATCGCCGCCGGCGGCAACGACGCGCACGCGTGGTCGCACACGGGCAACGTCTGGCCGCGCCGCGAGCTGCCGATCATCTGGGCCTTCGCCGACATCGAGGAAGACTCGATGGCGTGGGAAGACGTGAGCACCGCCATTGACGCCTCTTGGGGCATCTGGACCGGCGAAGCCGCGGCCTGCGCTGACCTCACCGTCGAGCGCTACGACCAGAACGACGGCATCCGCAACGGCTACCGCTACGGCTTCCGCGCCGACGATGTGCCGATCCTCTCTTTCGAAGACCCCGAAGACCAGCTCGGCATCGGCGGCGTGCTCGCCGCCACGGTCTGCTGGCCGGGCGGCACCGCCTTCGACCTCGAGGGCAAGACCTACACCTACACGACCGACTGCGACATCGTCTACAGCAGCACGGTCAACTGGACGACGGCCGAGGCCATCGACAACAACCAGTGCTCGGGCGAGTTCTCGCTCCAAGCGGTGACCACCCACGAGATGGGCCACCTCTGGGGCCTCGGTCACTCTTGCGACGACCCCAACGACGTCGATGACCGCGGCCGCAGCAACTACGACAACTACGCCGGCGTCGCGCCCAGCGAGACCAAGAACTGCAACAACGGCAACCTCCGCGACGCGATCATGTTCTGGTCGGTCGGGCCCTGCGACAACGGCCCCAGCGGCGGCTTTACCGACGATGACATCACCGGCCTCTACGCGCTCTACGGCCCGTTCTGCTCGTTCTCGGCCACCGAAGACAGCGAAGTGCGCGGCGGCGTCGCCGATGGCGGCCTCGAGGTCTGCTTCGAGCTGAGCTGCAACGAAGAGCCCTCGGCGGTCGAGTTCGACTTCGGCGACGGCAACACGCTGACCGAGCCCAACAACGACGGCGTGTACTGCAACACCTACACGACCGACGGCCAGTTCTCGGTCAACCTCAACATCAGCGGCTCCGGCGAGACCTGCGGCTCGTGGGAGTACACCCAGCGCGCCCCGGCCGCGGTGCTGGTGTGCGGTGAGCCCGCCCCGGCCGAAGGCTTTGACGGCCTGTTCACCTACGAGGGCTTCGACGGCCTGCTCTACCAGATGGTGAACCAGGTCGACACCTCGGTCTACGGCTGCGTCGAGCAGATCGAGTGGCACGTCTTCGAGGGCACCGACACCTCGGGCACGCCCGACCAGATCGTCGCCGCGTGGTCGCCCAAGATCGAGTTCCCGGCCGAGGGCACCTACACCGTGGTGCTCAACGTCGGCGGCCCGGGGGGCATCAAGGCCCACGCGCTTGAGATCGACGTGGTCGAGGTCAAGGGTCAGGGCGGCTGCTCCACCATGCCGCTGGGCGCCGGCCTCGCCGGCCTCGCCGTCGCCGCGGGCGCGGCCCTCCGCCGCCGCCGGCGCTGAGCTCCCCCGATCTCCGCCGAGACCGCCTGCCCCTTGGCAGGCGGTTTTTGTTTCCCTCCCCCGCCCGCGAGCCCTCATGACGCGCCGCGCCATTGGCCTCCTCCGCGGCCCCGCGCTCTGCCTCGCGCTGCTCTCGTGCAGCGGCGGCGGCCCCGGTCCGGGCGCCCCCGGCCAGGTCGCCCTCGGCTTTGCGGCGGCGGGCCCCCAGCTCGAGCTCCCCGCGCGCAGCCGCGCCGACCTGCCCACGCTGCACCCCGTGCCCGGCCCGTGGGTCGAGGTGGATCGCAAGGGCGGCGCGGTGCAGCTCGAGGCGCCGCTGCCGGTCCGCCTCCGCACGCTGTTCCTCCACCGCCCGCCCGACGACATGGCCCTGCTGCGCGCCAATCCCGGCGAGGGTGAGCTCAGCGAGCTGCGGCACGGTCGGGCCCCGCGCCCCGGGAACTGGACCTTCACCGAGGATCGCCTCCGGATCTGGCAGCCCGCCGAAGCCCCCCTGCCCGGCCCCGACGCCCTCCAGCTCCGCTACAGCCCGGCCGCCGCGCGGGAGCAGGCGCTCCAGCTCGGGCCCTCCGGCCTCTCCCCGGCCGACTTCGCGCTGCGCAGCATGCAGCTCGGCACGACCACCCGGCGGGGCCTCCTCCTGCCGGCCCCCGCCGAGGCCCGCTGGACCGTGGTCGTGCCCCAAGATGGCGTGCTGTCGCTCTCTCCCGCGCTGATGCCGCCCGAGAGCGCCCCGGCGGGCGCGGGCTCGGACGGCGCGCGGCTGATCGTCGAGCTGGTCGACGCCGCTGGGGGGATCGACGAGCTGCTGCGGGTCGAGCTCCGCCCGCACGCGGCCGCCGAGGCCCTGGCCGCGCCGCTGCGCCACAGCCTGCGGGATCGCGGCGGCCAGACCGTCGAGCTGCGCATGCGCACCGAGCCCGTCGGGAACAGCGACTATGACTACGTCTTCATCGCCGATCCTGTGCTCTACACCCCGGTCAAAAACCCGCCGCGGATCGTGCTGCTGCTGATCGACACGCTGCGGGCCGACGCGCTCGGCCTCTACGGCGCGCCGCGACCGACCTCGCCCCACATCGACGCCTGGTCCGCCGACGCCGCTGTGTTCACCAGCGCCCGGACGATCGCCCCCTGGACGCTGCCCAGCGTGCGCGCGCTGGTCAGCGGCGCGCCGCCCGAGGCCTGGGGCGCGGTCGAGGACCTGCCCCGTCGGCTCGGGGCCGCCGGCTGGTACACCGGAATGTTCGCGGGGAACATCTACCTGTCCAGCAACTTCGACATGGCCGACGGCTGGACCGAGCACCGCTGCACCAACTGGCCGTCGGCCGACACCCAGGTCGCCGAGGCGGCCGCGGCGCTCACGCGGTGGCCGGATCGCCCCGCCTTCGTCGTGGTCCACTTCATGGACGCGCACCTGCCCTACCATGAGCCCGAGCCGTGGCGGAGCCGCTTCGCCGGAGAGCCGCCGGCCCGCTTCTCGCGCCGCGAGTTTCACCGCAATGACGTGCTGCAGGCCGAGCACCGCTTGACCGACGACGAGCGGGCCTGGATCCGGGCTCGATACGACAACAACGTGGCGTACATCGATCACAGCGTCGACGCGCTGCTCGACGCCCTGCCCGCCGACGCGACGGTCATCCTCACCGCCGATCACGGCGAAGAGTTCTGGGAGCACGGCGCCTTTGAGCACGGCCACGCGCTCCACGAAGAGCTGCTGCGGATCCCCATGATCGTGAAGGGCCCGGGGATCCCCGCGATCCGCAGCGAGGCGCCGACCAGCCTGCTCGACGTGGCGCCGACCGTGCTGACCGCCGCGGGGCTGTCCGCTGCCGACCTGCCCGGGCTGCCGCTCCAGTCCGTGGCGACCGCGCCGCCGGCGCCCCGGCCCCTGATCGTCGGGCGCCCGCTCTACGGCAACCGCCGCTGGGGCGTGTACACCGACGGCGAGAAGTACACGCTGCACGCCCATGACGAGCGGGTCACCACCTTGGCGACCGACCCAGACGAGCAGGCCCTGCGGGTGCCTGGCGACCCCGATCCGTGGCGGTCCCGGCTGGCCGCGGGCCTCGGGCGCCCCGTCGGCCCGGCGCTGCGGATCGCGCCGGCCTCGGTGCTGCTGCACAACGATCTCGTGATCACCGTCCGGGCCCCCGGCGGGATCGCCTGGGCCGAGCACAGCGACGATCCGACCCGCATGTCGGTGCACGAGGCCACCGTCACCGGCGACACCGCGACCTTGCGGTGGAGCGGGAGCTCGCGCGCGGCGGCCGAGGGCTGGGTGCTGCCCCGCCTCGGCTGGGGCGCCGAAGACATCGAGATCACCGTGGTGAACGGCGAGAACCCGCCCCTGCAGCACAAGCTGAGCGCGGCCCAGCTCGCCGCGCCCAACGCCCGCCCGCTGGCCCCGCTGCGCGCGCTGGTCGGTGCGGATCCGAAGGGCCCGCGGATCGTGCTCGGGCTGGTCCCGACACCGGCGCCGGCCGCCGCGGCCCAGGCCACGCCCGGCCTCAACGAAGAGGTGCGCGGCGAGCTCGAGGCCCTCGGCTACGTGCAGCCCGAGGCGGCGGCGCCCGAAGCCGGCGATCCCTAGGGCAGCAGGACGACGTGGGCGGCGTCGAGCCGGTAGACGCTGCTGACATAGCCGTCTGGGTCGCGATCTTCGCCGACCTCAAGCGCGCCGGTCACCTGCACGGGCGCGCCGCTGTGGTGCGGCTGCCCGCGCAGGCGCACGACCACCGCCTGGTGCAGCTCGGGCGCCTTGCCGAAACAACAGTCCCACAGGCTCTCGACGAGCAGGTACCAGACCTCGCCGTCGACCTCTTCGAGCGGCAGCAGCGCGCCGCGCAGGCTCACCCGCTGGCCATCCAGCGCCTGGACCGCCGCCGGCAGCGCCTCTCCCTCGACGTAGGGGAAGCCGCCGAGGGTGGCCCAATCGACGCTCTGCCCGGCGCCGCCCGGCACGTTCACGACGGCGGGCGCGCCCGGCGCCCCGCGGATCCGCGCGGCGAACTGGCTGGCGACCCCGCGCACCGCTTGGGCTTGCATGGCCGAGGCGTGGGCTGGACCGGCCCGCCGCACCGCGGCGATGGCGTCGTCGACCAAGCGGGTGGCCGCAGCGCGCACGCGCTCTGGGTCGGCAGCGGGGCCGGCGGCCTCAACCAAGCCGGCGATCAGCGCGTCGCGCGGCAGGTCGTCGGGCGCCGCCGCGCCGGCGATCTGGGCGAGGGTGGCCTCGGCCCGGGCGGCCAGCGGATCGGGCGCCGCCGGCGCCGCCGGCGCAGACACCGCCGGCAGGCCGGGCTCGCCGCCTTGGGGGCCGCCCACGCACGACGCGAGCAGCAAGGGGATCAACAGGAGCGCGCGCAGAGGAGCCCCCGCGCCGTGCGCCCCCCGCGGTCCGCGGGGGAGGCCGCGGCTTAGCGGTACTGGTCGAGCAGGAAGGTGTAGCCGTCGTAGCGCACGGCCTTGAACACGGTCTTGCCGTCGGCCTTCGGCGGCACGTACACGGTGCCCACGTAGCGCCCGCCGTTGAGGTCGAAGGCGATCAGGTTGGGCGCGCCGCTGCCGGTGTTGAGGCCGATCGAGAAGTACTTCGGGTAGCCGGCGTCGACGTCGATGACGTAGGCGCTCGGGTTGGGCATCGCGGCGCTGGTGATGAGCACCGCCTCTTTCTTGTCGTCGCGGTCGAGATCGACCATCCACCCGGCGATGACCTCGCCGCCGCGGCCGTTGGTCAGCTTGTTGATGTCAGCGGTCCAGGCCGCGAGCTGATCCTTGCTCGGCGCCTCGGTGGGCACAGCGGTCGCGCCCTCGGGCATCTCGGCGAGGTAGGTGCCCGCGGCGTCCTTCTTAAAGGGCGTGGTCTGGGGCAGCTCGAGCGAGCGCTGGCCGACCTGGGGCAGGGTGCCCATCGGCCACGCGATCGCGGTCGGCGCCGTCTCGAGCGTGCCCATGCGGACCTGGCGCCCCTCGGGGCCCTTGAGGGTCATGGTGACGCGGTTGTCCTTGGCCGGCTCGCTGGCGAGCTCGAAGCCGGCCGGGGGCGCGGCGAGGCCGGTGAGCAGCGCGCTGACCGCCTGGGCGCCGGCGGTCGGGGGGCCGGCCTTCCAGTAGAGGCCGCCGCCGACGCTGACCACGTTGGTGCCGTTGGTCAGCGGGTACTCGAAGCCCTCGGCCGACCAGACCACCTTCTCGGCGGGGAAGCCGACCGCGGCGCTGCGGCCGTCGGTCCAGATGTAGGCCTTGGTGCCGACCTGGGCGACCATGGCCTGGCCGGTGAGCGTGAGCTTGTCGCGCTCGACCACCACGCGCTCTTTGCGCTCGATCTCTTGCTTGCCCTTGCCTTTGCCCTTGCCCTTGCCTTTGCCCTTCTCGGCGCCCGCCTCAGCGCCCTCGGCGACCTCTTTCTTGGGCTTGTCGCCGTCCATGCAGCTGCCACAGCCGGCGGCGGTGACGGCCACGCCGGCGAGGGCGAGGGTGGGGAGGAGGCGGAGAACGGAGGGACGGACGCGCATGGGCACTCCAAGGGAGGTGGGGAGCCAGGGGAGGCGGCGAGCCAGCGGAGGTCTCGCGCCAAAGTCGAAGCGACCGAGAGCAGGGAGCTGCGGCGCGGGCCGCGGGCGCAGCGGCCCGGGCGGCGCGCGGAGGCGGGGCCGGTCCGCGCGGAGCGGCGTGCTAACCAGCGCCGTGGGGGCCGCCCAAAGGCGGCCGCCCGCGCGGTCCTCCGGCCAGCCCGCACGGGGGGCTGGGCCATCCCTCGGCTCAGCCGGCGGTCTGCGGCGCCCCGCGGGCCCGGACCTTCTCCATCACCCGGCCCATCGCCTCTTCGAGGTCGATGCCCTGCTGGTTGGCCATGCAGAGCACGATCCACAGCACGTCGGCGAGCTCGTCCTCGATGGCCCGGCGGTCCTCGCCCGCCTTGACCCGCTTCCCGCCAAAACGGGTGTTGTAGGCGCGGGCGACCTCACCCACCTCTTCGCTGAGCCGGGCGAGCAGCGACAGCTCGCTCCAGTAGCCGCCGTTCGCCCGCACCCACGCGTCGATCTCTTGCTGCAAGGCCCGGATCTGCATCCTCTCCCCTCTCGGCGGGCCGGGCCCGCGCGCTGACTCGGTGGCGATCACGCATCACCCGCCGTGCTTCGGCCCGCCGCGCCTTGTGCGGCCACCGACCGCCCGTTAGACGCCCGCCACCTGGAGGTTCCCCCTTGGCGACTGACGACCTGATTGCCATCGACGGCGTGATTGACGAGGTGTACCCCGGCGGCACCTTCCAAGTGAAGACCGAGGCAGGCATGGCGGTGCACGCCCACCTGTCGGGTCGCCTGCGGCGCCACCGCATCCGCGTCGTGCTCGGTGATCGCGTGCGCGTCGAGGTCAGCCCCTACGACCTCACCAAGGGCCGCATCACCTACCGCCACAAGTAGCCCGCGCGTGGCCGCGCGCGCCCCCGCGTGGCCCCCCGACAGCGCGCCTGCGCGCCACGACCCGCCCCCGGTCCCCCCGGCGGCGGGCGCGCGTTTTTGGGGCCCGCCGGGCCACGACGGCGCCCTCCCCGCGCTGTCGCTGCGCGCCCGGCGCCGGCCGACCCCGACCGGCGCCCCCCTGCTCGACATCGCGGCCCTCGACCTGCCCCCGGGCGCGGCGCTCGGCCTGCACGGCCCCTCGGGCTGCGGCAAGTCGACCCTGCTGCGCGTGATCGCCGGGCTCGAGCCCGCCGCCGCGGGCGAGGTCTGGGTGGCCGGCGCCCCGCTGCACGCGCTGCGGCCGGCCGACCGCGCCGCCCTGCGCGCGGCCCGGCTGGGCTTCATCCCCCAAGGGCTGCACCTGCACCCGGCGCTCTCTGCCCTTGAGAATGTCCTGCTTGGCGGCGTCTTCGCGCCCCATACCCCAGAAGAGCGCCAGGCCCGACCGGCCCGGGCCCGGGCGCTGCTCGCGGCGCTGGGCCTGGGCGCGCGCGCCGACGCCCCGCCCGCGGCGCTCTCGCTCGGCGAGCAGCAGCGGGTGGCGGTGGCCCGCGCGCTGGTGCACCGCCCGGCCCTCGTGCTCGCCGACGAGCCGACCGCGAGCCTCGACCTGCGGGCGGCCCAGGCCGTGATTGACGTGCTGCAGGCCCTGTGTGCAGAGCAGGGCGCGGCCCTGCTGCTGGTCAGCCACGACCCGCGGGCGCTCGACGCCCTGCCCGCGCGGCGGGACCTCGCCCCGGAGGCCGGGTGAGCGACCGCCCGATGACGCTGCGCCGCCTGCTCGTGGCCGGGCTCTGGCACCGCCGGCGCCCGGCCGGCCTGCTCGGGCTCAGCCTGGGCTTGAGCGCGGCCCTGCTCGGCCTCGGCCTGCACGCCGCCGCCGCGATCCAGACGCGCACCCAGCCGCCGCCGGCGCTCGGCGCGCTGATCGTCGGCCCGCCGGGGGGCGGCCTGCCCTTGGCGCTCTGCGGCGCATGGTTCCTGCTCCCCTGCCCCGGCCTGTTGGCGCCCGAGGCCCTCGCCGCGGTCGAGGCCGAGCCCTCGCTGCGCCTCGCCGTGCCCTTCGCCGCCGGCGACACGCTGGGCGCCCACCCGGTGATCGCCACCGTGGCCGAGGCCTTCGCCGCGGGATCGGGCGGGCTGCCCCTCGCCGCGGGTGAGGGCCTGCCGACCCGGCGCGCCGACCTGCAGCCCTGGCTCACCGGCGGGCCCGCACCCGCGTCCGCGCCCGCGCTGGTGCTGGGCGCCGCCGCCGCGTCCCGCCTCGCGCTCGGGCTCGGCGACGCGGCCCTCCTCGAGCACGGCGCTGGGGGCGCCGCGCACGGTCCGCCCTGGACCGTCGTCGGCCTGCTGGCGCCGACCGGGGGCGCGGTCGACGAGGTCGTTTTCGCCGATTTGGGGGCCTTTGTCGCCATGGACGCGCACCAAGGCGGCGCGCGAGGGGTGTCCGGCGCCTGGCTGCGCCCCCGCAGCGGCGTGCACAAGGCGATCCTGCGCGCGCGGCTCGGCGCCCTGCCCGGCGTGGGCGTCGCCGATCTGCTGGTCGAGCGCCAGCGCCTCGCCGACCGCCTGGGACTCGGCGCGCGGGTCGCGGGCGCCGCCGCGGCCCTCGGC
>JBJONS010000417.1:0-4968 GCA_046051725.1 Pseudomonadota bacterium
CGACCCAGCCGGTGTCGCCGACGAACAGCACCGGACCCTCGGCGCCACGGGCCAAGACCGCGGCCGAACCCGGCGTGTGGCCGGGCAGCGAGAGGTACCAGATCGTGCCGTCGCCGAGCACGTCCTGGGCGGGCCGGCCGAGGAGCTGGGCGGAGCCGGGGCCCTCGAAGTCCTGGGGCTCCCACTGGATGGTGTCGCGGAACAAGCGGGGAGGGAAGCCGAGGTTGCCGCCGCCGTAGGTCCACCAGTCGGCCTCGCCGGTCCAGGCGCGCACGCCGGGCATGTCGAGCAGCCCGCCGATGTGGTCGTAGTGCAGGTGGGTCAGCAGCACGAGATCGGGCGCCCGGCCGAGCTGCTCGACCACCGTGGCGCCGGCCGGCACGTCCATGTCGGCGCGGGCCCAGCGCATCGGGAAGCCGGGCTGGGCCTTGTCGCGGTTCTTTTGGCCGAGGCCGGCGTCGACCGTGACCAGCGCCTTGGGGTGCCGCAGCACGCCGACCGTCGCCGGCAGGGTGACCTGCCCGGTCGTCCCGTCGTCGACCACGCGCTTCCAGTCGTTGGTGATCTGGCCCGCGGTGATGAGCTCGACGGCCACAGGGCCGGGATCGGTGGGCGGGCAGGCCAGGTCGACGGGCCGGGGCAGCATGGGTCCTCCGGGTCGGGCGCGCGTAGCACGGCCGGCCGCCGAACGGCCGCTTGGTGGGGCCCGCCCCGCCGGGGTAGGCGCGGTGTCCCCGGGGGCGCCGCCCGCCGCGGCGCGGCCCCACGCCTGCGCCGGCGCGCGCGGGTGGCCCAGACACCCTCCCCACACCCCAGAACCGGCCGGTCCACGCGGCCGGGAGCGAGGCCCTCCGCATGTTCCGGCGCGTCCTCATCGCCAACCGCGGGGAGGTCGCCGCCCGCGTCCTCCGCACGCTGCGGCGCCTCGGCGTCCAGGCCGTGGCCATCGCCAGCGAGGCCGACCGCGCGCTCGGCTACCTCGACGAGGCCGACGAGGTCGTCACCCTCGGCGGGCTTCGTCCCTACCTCGACCAGGACGCCATCCTCGACGCGGCGCTGCGCACCCGCTGCGCTGCGGTCCACCCCGGGTGGGGCTTTCTGTCCGAGAACGCCGTCTTCGCCGCGCGCTGCGAGGCGGCCCGGGTCACCTTCATCGGGCCGCGGCCGCTCTCGATGCGCCTGATGGGCGACAAGGCGCTGGCCCGCGACACGATGCGGCGTTTCGGCCTGCACCCGATCCCGGGCGGCGAGGGTGTGCTCAGCGACGTCGATCACGCGCGCAGCGAGGCCGAGCGCCTCGGCTACCCGGTGCTGCTCAAGGCCCTGGCCGGCGGCGGCGGGCGCGGCATGCGCATCGTCCGCGGGCCCGAGGCCCTGGCCAGCGCCTACCTCGAGGCCAGCGCCGAGGCGGCCGGGGCCTTTGGCGACGCGGGGCTCTACATTGAGCGCTACGTCGAGCGCGGCCGGCACATCGAGCTGCAGCTGATGGGCGACGGGCGCGGCCAGGTGAAGGTGCTCGGCGCGCGGGAGTGCTCGGTCCAGCGCCGCCACCAGAAGCTCATCGAAGAGACGCCGGCGCCCCAGCTCGCGCCGGCGACCTTGGCGGCGGCGATCGCCCAGGTCGAGGCCGCCTGCGGCCAGCTGCGCTACCGGGGTGCGGGCACGGTCGAGATGCTCCAAGATGACGCTGGATCCTTATGGTTTATGGAGATGAACACCCGCCTGCAGGTCGAGCACACGATCACCGAAGAGGTCACCGGCCTCGATCTGGTCGAGTGGCAGCTGCGGGTGGCGGCCAACGAGGGCATCGCTGGCCTCTCGGTGGCCGGGGCCCCGGGCGGCGCGGCCATCGAGTGCCGGATCAACGCCGAGGACGTCGGGGCCAACTTCCGGCCGACGCCGGGCCAGGTCACGCGCCTGCGCCTGCCGGCGGGCGAGGGGGTGCGCGTCGACACGCACCTGCGCGAGGGCGACCGCATCTCGCCGCACTACGACAGCATGATCGCCAAGCTCATCGCCTGGGGTCCTGACCGGCCGACCGCCATCGCCCGCATGCTCGGCGCGCTGGACGGCCTCGAGGTCGAGGGCGTGCCCACGACCGCCGCGCTGCACGCGCGCATCCTCCGGCACCCGACCTTCGCCTCGGGCGCCTACGACACCCGCTTCCTCGAGCGGGAGCTGGAGCGGCTGCTCTCATGAAACTGACCCTCTCTCCCATCGGCGGGGCCCTGCCCTCTTCCGCGGCCGAGCAGCGCGAAGCCTCCGCGCACATCGCCCGCCTGCACGCCGCCCTCGACGAGAAGCGCGCGGTGGTCAAAGAGGGCTGGGGGCCCGAGAAGGTCCACCGCAAGGGCAAGCTCACCACCTGGGAGCGCATCGAGCGCTTGGTCGATCCGGGCAGCCAGACCTTGACGCTGGGCACCCTGGTCAACTGGGGCCGCAGCTTCCCGGGCTCTGAAAAAGAGGCCCCCGGCGCGGGCGTGGTCACCTGCTTTGGCCTCATCTGCGGCCGCTGGTGCGTGATCATCGCCAACGACAACACGGTGGCCAGCGGGGCCTGGTGGCCGCTGTCGCCCGAGAAGATCCAGCGGGCCCAGCAGATGGCCCTGCGGCTGCGGCTGCCGGTGGTCTACTTGGTCGACTGCTCGGGCCTGTTCTTGCCCGAGCAGGCCAAGTCCTTCCCTGGGCGCACCGGCGCGGGCCACATCTTCAAGAAGAACGCCGAGCTCAGCGCGGCGGGCGTGCCCCAGATCGCCGGCGTTTTTGGCGACTGCATCGCCGGCGGCGGCTACATGCCGATCATCAGCGACCGGGTCTTCATGACCGAGGCCGCCTACATGGTCATCGCCGGCGCCGCGCTCATCAAGGGCGCCAAGAGCCTGAAGTTGACCAGCCTCGACATCGGCGGGCCCGAGGTACACGTGCACCAGAGCGCCTGCGCCGACGAGCGGGTGCCCGACGATCTGGCGGCGCTGGACGCCATTCGCGGCGAGGTGTCCAAGCTGGCCAGCTCGGCCGCCGACTACTACCGGCACGGGGCCGAGGCTGCCCCGCCCGCCTTGGACGAGGCCGAGCTGCTGCAGCTCTTCCCCGCCGACCACCGGCAGGTGTACGACGTGCGGCAGGTCATCGCCCGCCTCGTCGATCACAGCCTGTTTCACGAGTTTCTGCCCGACACCGGCCCCGAGATCTGCACCGGCGTGGCCCGGGTCGGCGGGCTGTGGGTGGGTTTTGCCGCCAACGTGCTCGCGCCCCAGCCGCACCCTGACGGCCAAGGCATGCGCCCCGGCGGCATTTTGTACCGCGAGGGCATCGCCAAGCTGTCGGCTTTCTCGCGCTCCTGCAACGACGACGGCATCCCGCTCATCTGGCTGCAAGACATCGCCGGCTTTGACATCGGCGTCGAGGCCGAGGCGCTCGGCCTGTTGGGCTACGGCAGCAGCCTCATCTACGCCAACAGCACCAACACGACGCCGATGTTCACGGTGCTGCTGCGCAAAGCCTCGGGTGCTGGCTACTACGCGATGGCCGGGCTGCCGTACGAGCCGGTCGTTCAGCTCGCGACGCCGATCAGCCGCCTCGCGGTGATGGAGGGGCGCACGCTCGCGATCGCCGCCTACAACACCAAGCTCGACGACGACTTCAACATCGATCCCCGCTTCGCCGACGACGAGCGCGCCAAGATCCAGCGCGGCATGGACCAGACCGCCGCCCGCATCGAGGGCGACATGGACCCGGTCGCGGCGGCGGCCCGGATGGACACCGACGAGCTCATCCGGATGGACGAGCTGCGGCCCTATCTGGTGGCCCTCGCCGAGATGGCCTACCAGAGCAGCGGCCACCGGCGGATCAAGAACCCGCGGATCTGGAGCCTGTTCGACCTCGAGGTGCTGGCCGCCGGCCGGGTGCGGAGGGCCGAGGCCGCCACCCCGGCGCCTGCCGCGGTCGCCGAGGCCCCCGAGCCGGGCTTGGTGGCCGTGGCCAGCCCGATGGAGGGCAGCGTGTGGAGCCGCCCGAACCCCGGCGCCGCTCCGCTCGCCGCGCTGGGCGCGCGGGTCGAGGCCGGCGAGACCATCGCGCTGGTCGAGGTGATGAAGACGTTCACGCCGGTGCGCGCGCCGCAGGCCGGCGTGCTGGTGGCGTTTACTTGCGCGGACGGCGACCCGGTGAGCGCGGGCGCGCCCGTCGCGTGGCTGCGGCCCTGAGCGCGGCGCTGCGCGGAGATGGCCTGACCGGCGCTCTCTTCGCAGAGCCCGCCGAACGCGGGCGCCGCCGCCTGCTACCCTGAGATCGTCGGCGTCCCGCGCCGCGCGCCCCGCCTTGAGGATGGCCCCCGTGCAGACCGCCCCGCCCGTGTTGCCCGCCCTGCTTGTGTCGCCGATCCTGGGGCGCCTGCGCGCGCTGGCCGTCGCCGCCCTGCCGCTGCTGCCGGTCGCCGCGGGCCTCGCGCTGGCCCCCGCCGAGGCCCGGGCCGAGTGCGCCCGCGCCTACACCGGCCCTGAGCTGATCAACGACCTGAGCGTGATGAACGCGGCGCTGCGCCGCCTCGACGAGGACGCGTTCAAGGTCGCCGGCCAGAACCTTGAGAAGAACCTGCCCTGCATCCGCACCCCGGTGCAGCCCCAGGTCTTCGCCAGCGCTTACCGCATGGTCGGCGCCTACCAGTTCCTCGCCGGTGATCGGGCGGTCGCCGCCAAGTGGTTCCGCGTCGCCCTCGAGCTCAACCCCGCCTACGAGTGGGACGTGACCGAGTTCCCGGCCGACCACCCGATCCGCGAGGCCTTCGTCGCCGAGCGCTACCGGGCGGGCGAGGCCAAGGTGGCCATCGCCGGCAAGGCGCTGAACGAGCCGGCCGGCAGCAAGCTCTTCCTCGACGGCAAGCCGCTGACCAAGCCCGCCGCGACCACCGACCGCCCGCACTTGCTGCAGGTGGTCGGCGCCGACAACACCGTGCGGCAGGTCTACCTC
>JBJONS010000418.1:0-2756 GCA_046051725.1 Pseudomonadota bacterium
CTTCGCCTGCGGATCATGGGCCTGCCGCTGGGCTGGGAGGCCCCCGCCCGGGCCTACCTCGGGCTCTACGCCGCGCGGACCGGCGCCCCGGGGCTCTCCGCGCCGGCCTGAGGGTCTGCCCCGATCTGTGTGCAAAGCCTATGCGTACACCCCCTGCCGGGCTATGCGCCGGCCGGAGGTGTACCCATGCGGGTCTTTGTCACCGGCGCGACCGGCTTCCTCGGGCGGGCGCTCTGCCTGCGGCTGCTCGGCGGCGGGCACACGGTGGTCGCCTGGGCCCGCGACCAGGGCCGGGCCCGCGACCTGCTCGGCGGCGAGGTCGAGCTGCGCGGCGGCGACGCGGCGGCCATGGCGGCGGCCATCGACGGGGTCGACGTGGTGGTGCACCTCGCCGGCGAGCCCGTGCTGCCCGGCCGCTGGACCGCCGCGCGCAAGAAGGCGCTGACCGACAGCCGGGTCGGCCTGACCACCCAGGTGGTCGCGGCCATCGGCGCCCTGCCCGCCGCGCGGCGCCCCCGCGCCCTGCTCTCGGCCAGCGCGGTGGGCTTCTATGGAGACCGGGGCGACGCGCGCCTCGATGAGCAGAGCGACCCTGGCGAGGGTTTTCTCGCCGAGCTCTGCGTGCAGTGGGAGGCCGCGGCCCGCGCGGTCGAGGCGCATGGCACCCGCTGGATCGCCCCGCGCATCGGGGTGGTGCTCGGCGAGGGCGGCGGCGCGCTCGACAGCATGCTCCCCGCCTTTCAGCTCGGGCTGGGCGGCCCGCTCGGCGGCGGCCGCCAGCGCTGGGCCTGGATCCACCTCGACGACCTGCTCGACGCCCTGCTCTGGCTCATCGACCAGCCCGACGCCCGCGGCCCCTACAACCTCACCGCGCCCGAGCCGGCCACCATGGCCGCCTTCGCCGCGGCGCTCGGCGCGGCGCTGGGGCGCCCCGCGGTCTTGCCGGCGCCGGCGCCGCTGCTGCGCCTCGCCTTGGGCGAGGCCGCCGACGCCCTGCTGCACAGCCAGCGGGCCGAGCCCGCCCGCCTGCTCGCCGGAGGCTTCCGCTTTCAGCACCCGACCTTGGGCGGGGCCCTGCAGGCCTGCCTGCCGGCGCCCGGCGCGCTCGACATCCAGCCCGCCGGGCCCGCCGCGGGCTGGCCGCGCTCGCCGCACCTCGAGGCCCGCCGCCCCCGCTGGCGCCTCGCCGCCGCGCAGGAGCTCGACTTCCCGATCGACGTGCTGCAAGCCTTCTTCACCGATCCCCGCAACCTCGGGGCCCTGACCCCGGCGGCGGCGGGCCTGCGCACGCCCGGCCCGATCCCCCCGCTCGGCGAAGGGGCCGCCTTGGTGCACCAGATGAAGGTGGGCCCGGTCGCGCTGACCTGGCGGGGCCGTTTTGAGCGGTGGGATCCGCCGCGCTCGTTCATCGACGTGCAAGAGGCCGGGCCCTACCGCTGCTGGCGCCACGAGCACCGCCTCGAGGCGCTCGGCCCCGACCGCACCCGGGTGGTCGACGAGGTCTGGTACGCGGCCCCGCTCGGCCCGCTCGGCGCCCTCGCCGAGCACCTCTTCGTGAACAGCCAGCTGCGCGCCATCTTCCACTTCCGGCGGCGCGCCCTGGCCCGCCGCTTCCCCTCTGCCGAGGCCCCCTGATGTCCGCCCCCGCGCTCCCGCCGCCGGCGCCCGCTTCTCGCCTGCGCGTGGCCAACGCCGCCCCCATCTCCGCCCGCGGCCGCTATGTGGTGTATTGGATGACCGCCGCCCGGCGCACGCGATCCAACTTTGCGTTGCAGCACGCGGTGTCTCGAGCGGTCGAGCTCGGCCTCCCCCTCGTGGTGCTCGAGCCGCTGCGGGTCGACTACGCCTGGGCCAGCGACCGCCACCACCGCTTCGTGCTCGACGGCATGGCCGACCAGCAGGCCACCTTCGACGCGGCGGGGGTGCGCTACCACGCGTATGTCGAGCCAGCCCCCGGCGCGGGCCGCGGCCTGCTGCTGGCCTGGGCCGCCGAGGCGGCGCTGGTCGTCGGCGACCAGAGCCCGGTCTTCTTCTTGCCCCGCATGGTCGCCGCGGCGGCCCGGGCCCTGCCCTGCCGCCTCGAGCTGGTCGACGGGGTCGGCCTGCTGCCGCTCTCGGCCACCGACCGGCCCTATGCCACCGCCCACGCCCTGCGCCGCCACCTGCACAAGACCCTGCCCCCGCACCTGCTCGAGCGCCCGGTCGCCCGGCCCCTCGACGGCCTGCCCGCCCGCCCGCCGGTCGAGCCCCCGGCCGGCCTGGTCGCCGCGTGGCCCGCCGCCGACCCGGCGCTCTTGGCCGGCGATCCGGCGGCCCTACGCGCCCTGCCCATCGATCACAGCGTCGGGGTGGTCGATCTGCGCGGCGGTGAGCGCGCGGCCCAAGCCGCCTGGGCCGACGCGCAGGCCCGGGTCGCCCGCTACCACGAGGACCGCAACGCGCCCGACCTGCCCGGGGGCACCGGCCTCTCTCCGTACGTGCACTTCGGCCACATCAGCGCCCAGCAGGTCGCCTTCGACGTGCTCGACGCCGAGGGCTGGACGCCTTCGCGCCTGTCGGCCCCGACCGGCAGCCGCGAGGGCTGGTGGGGCGCGTCGCCGGGCGCCGAGGGCCTGCTCGACGAGCTCATCACCTGGCGCGAGCTGGGCCAACACTACGCCCACCACGCGCCCGACTGGGACCAGTTCTCCACCCTGCCCGACTGGGCCCTGCGCACGATGGGCGAGCACCTCGCCGATCCGCGGCCGGTGACCTAC
>JBJONS010000419.1:0-2670 GCA_046051725.1 Pseudomonadota bacterium
GCGAAGCGGGCGAGCAACCGGAAGAAGTCTTCCGTCCACAGCGGCAGGGACTCCAGCGGCGCCACCGACGAGCGGCGCACCGGCAGGTCTTCGTACAGGCGCCAGTGATGGTCGAACGCGACCAGCCGGGCCTCGGCGTCCAGGCGCGCGCGCCACTCGGCGACGTCGGCCGGCGGGTCCAGCAGCGCGGCGGGCAGCTCCAGCAGGCCGGCCCGCCACACGCCGTCGAGCAGCAGCGGGTCGCCCAGTCCGACGTAGACCCGGTCCCCGTGTTGCGTTGCAGCATGGCCGGCGCCCCCCACCACGAAGCGCCAGCGGCTCACCGACCCGGGACCGGTCGCCGGGACAAAGGGGCTTCCGGGCAAGCGCCCCACCGGGAACCGGGTCGCCAGCGCGGCGGCGTCCACGCTGAGCACACGACCGAGGCTGCGTTCGGTCCACTCCAGGACCCCCGCCCGCGGGTTGCCCGCCCCCCGGCGCAGCTCGGGAGAGGGGCGGTTCTCCGGGATCTCCTTCTCCCACGCCTCCACGAGCAGCCGGTGGTCTTCCGTCCCGATGCCGGCCGCCCGCAGCACCAGCCCTGCTGCGGTGCAGCGCGGGGTCACGGCGTCCGCCTGGGGCACCCGGGAGAGTACGTCGACCGCCGCGTCCGTCAGGAGCAGCGCGGGGGACACGGTGGGGCTGCCTGGGGCCCAGGCCTGGGCCGGCGCCCACCCGGCGAGGTCGGCGAAGGTCCACGGCAGGGCGTCCGGGCGCCCCGGCGAGAGCAACACCCGCGGGTCGGAGCGGCCCAAGGGGCAGGTGCCCGCGGGGGCGGCGAGATCTTCGGTGTAGACCGTCGAGACGGCGAGGAAGCCCAGCGGGAGCACCGGGCGCAGCGTGGACTGGCGCCCGAGGTCGGCCGCGGAGAGGGCGGAGAGCGGCACGGCCCCGTCCGGCCCGTCGAAGCCAAGCTGGAGCAGGGCGGCGGAGGGGCGGTCTCCGACGGCCTCGCGCAGACCCGGCATGTAGAGGGCGGTCTCGTCCGCGCGCCCGAAGGCCGCCGCCCACAGCGGCCAGGCCTGGGCGGGGCCGAGCGGGGCTCCCTCCGCGTCGACCAGCACCGAGACGGCGAACAGGCTCCCTGGCCGATCGAGGGGTGCGGCGCTGTGCCCGGCGCCGCCGAACGATGCTTCGCTGGTCGGGAGCCCATCGCCGAGGATGGTGACCCGGGCCCACGCCGCGCCGGGGCCGACCAGACCTGCGGTCGGGTTGGGGATGACGACCAAGCCCCCCACACCGCCCTGGGCCAGGGAGACCCGGCCGTCCCGGGCGAGCGCGCCGCCGAGGGCCGCCGCGTGGGACGGCGGCCAAGGGAAGGCGTCGAGGTGCACCGTGTCGATCTGGAGAGGATGCGCCTCGAGGCGGCGGTCCCGCAGGCGGTACAGGCAGGTCGGGTCGGCCGTGGAGACGGCGAGGACGACGTCCGGCCGGCCCTGCACGGGGACCCGCGCCAGCTCGGCGATGGGCAGGGGCCAAGCGCCGTCGGCCCCCATCGTCAGGTCCACGCAGGGCGGCGTTTCGGGTGGCGGGGCCCGGAGCCCCGCCCAGTCGTAGGCGATGACCGGCAGCCCGGCCGGCCAGGGGCCGGGCGCCCCGGCCTCCGCGACGAGGCGGGGCCCGCCGGCCGCCGGGCGGGCCAGGGCAAGGGCGAGCCCCACCACGCTCCCCACGGGCAGGCGGCCCGCCCTCACCGGTGCACCCCGCAGGACGCGCAGACCGGGTCGGACACGCAGCGGTCGGGCGGGCTGTAGTCGAGCAAGGGGATGAGGTGGTCGGCCCGGTGCCAGCCATCGCGCATCATCACCATCAGGTCTTCGTGCACCTGGTCCAGCGGGTCTCCCGGCGTGCGGTCGGGGAGCGCGAGATAGACGTTCGGCACCCGCAGGTAGGCGGGGCGGGCCTGGGCCTGGAGCGCCGCCGCGTCGGGGAAGAACGGGGAGAGGTCGGCCGCATGGCCGGCGAGGCAGGCGCGGGTGTCGGGGGCCTGGACGTCTTGGAGGCGCTGCAGCACCTGCGGCCAGGAACGCCAGCCTTCGTGCCCGGTGCGCGGCGTGCTGCGCAAGGATGCTGCAACGCGGCAGGCTCCGCTCGGGTCGCCGCCCACTGATGCAGCATCGCAACAGAAGCCCGCCTCCGCCAGGGTCGCCAGCGCCGGGTCGGCCCGGGTCTGCGCGGCGCAGGGACCCCGCATCAGCTCGAGCTCCGCGGCGAGCAAGGCCCGCGCCGACTGGGCCGCGGGGTCGGCCGCGCAGCGGGCGCCGAGGCCCTCCGGGTTGGAGACCACCGCCGCCATCAGATCGGCCGCGGCGCGCTTCTCGATGTTCCAAAGCCCCAGGTCTTGCAGGAGGTTGCGGCCGATGAGCAGGTCGTCGTTGTAGACCTCGCTGATCGTCTGTTCGAGGATCGACCGCATCAGAAGTGTGTAGGTGCGGGCGCCGGGGCCCGGCAGATCCCGGCTGAACTCCGGCAGACAGCGCGGCCGCACCTGGGGCACGTTCCCGACGACGATCACGTCGTCCACCCCCGAGACCAAGGCCTCCAGCAGCGGGAAGACCTCGCGGACCCCGCCGTCGATGGCCCAGCTCACGCCCGCCCCGCTGCCGGCCGCCTGCTGCAATGCAGCAAAGC
>JBJONS010000420.1:0-11046 GCA_046051725.1 Pseudomonadota bacterium
GCCGCCCGCCCCCGCCCGCGGCGGCGCCGCCCTCCCTCCTCCCGCTGCGGGCCCGCGGCCCTCCCCCAGCGGCGCCCCCGCGCCGACGCCGACGCCGACCGAAGATCCCGCTCCCGCCCCCGTGCCCGCGCCGCCCCCCGCGCCCGCGCCGCCCCCCACGCCGCCTCCCGCTCCCGCGCCGGTCCCCGCGCCCAGCAACGACGCGAGCGCGGACGCTGCCGCTGCTCCGGCGGCCCCGCCCTCGGTGGCTGGCACCTACGCCGGCAAGTGGCAGGGCCGGCCGATCACGCTCACCCTCAGCCAGCGGCCCGGCGGCAAGGTGAGCGGGCGGGTCGAGCTGCAGCAGGGCCAGGGCGTCCGCGCGCTGAGCTTCTCGGGCGCGGTGGAGCCGGGCGGCCGCCTGCTGCTGCGCGAGGCCGAAGAGGGCTGGACCCTGCAGGCCACCTTCGCCAATGGGCAGCTCAGCGGCATGATCAGCCAGCCCGACAGCAAGAAGCCGGCGCCCTTCTCGGCATCGGTCCAGTAGCGTCGCCGGCGCGGGCGCCCCCGGTGCCCGTGGTAGCCTGCGGGCCATGAGCACCGCCCTCGACGCCGCCCGCCCCGTCCTCGACCTGCTCGCCGCGATGGAGCCGGCCGGCGCCTCGGACCTCTTCCTCTGCGAGGGCAAGCCCCCGGCGTGGCGGGTGGCCGGCGCGCTGACCAGCCCCGGGGCCGGGCCCAGCGCGCGGGCCGACCTCGCCGCCCTCGCCGAGGCCGCGGTCGGGCCCGAGGGGCGCGCGGCCCTGCTCGCCGCCGGGGACCGCGACGCCGGCCTGAGCCTCGCCGACGGCCGCCGCTTCCGGCTCAACTTTCACCTGCAGCAGGGCCGCCTCGCCGTGGTCGCCCGCGCGGTGCCCAGCGGCGCGCTCTCGCCCGAGGCCCTGCGCCTGCCCGCCGCGGCGCTGCAGCTCGCCGACCGCGCCCGGGGCCTCGTGCTGATCACCGGCGCGACCGGCAGCGGCAAAAGCACGACCCTCGCCGCGATGGTGCACCACATCAACCGCACCCGGCCGGTGCACATCATCACCCTCGAGGACCCCATCGAGTTCGTGCACCGCGACCTGCGCGGGCGCCTGAGCCAGCGCGAGGTGGGCCCCGACACCCAGAGCTGGGCCACCGCCCTGCGCACCGCCCTGCGCCAGAGCCCCGACGTCATCGTCATCGGCGAGCTGCGCGACGCCGAGTCGATGAGCGTGGCCATCGCCGCCGCGCTCACCGGCCACCTCGTGCTGGCCAGCGTGCACACCGTCGACGCCGTGCAGACGCTGCAGCGCATCATGGCCAGCTTCACCGAAGGCCAGCGGGCCCAGGTGGCCCTCGATCTGAGCATCTGCCTGCAGGGCATCGTCAGCCAGCGCCTGCTGCCGCGGCCCGACGGCGCCGGGCGGGTGGTGGCGGTCGAGCTGCTGACCAACACCCCGCCGGTGGCCCTGCTGCTGCGCGAGCAGCGGGCCGGCGAGCTGCACGACCTGATGCGCTCGCAGCGCGGCGGGGGCATGCAGACCTTCAACGACGCGCTGGTGGCCCTGCTCAAGTCCGGCGCGGTCTCGTACGAGGTGGCGCTGGCCTACGCGAGCAACCCCGACGAGCTGGCGCTCGCCGCCCGGGGCATGGCCACCGGGGTCGACTCGCTCCGCGCCGGCGGAGATGACGAGCAGGACGCTGAGCTCGACATGAAGCGGCTGCTGAGCCGCGTGCTCGAGCTCGGGGCCAGCGACCTGCACCTCACCGTCGGCCGCCCGCCCCTGGTGCGGGTGACCGGGCGCCTGCGCCCGCTCGCCCGGCGGCCGCTGACCGACGGCGACATGCGCGGCCTGCTGTTCTCGATCCTCTCGACCCGCCAGCGCAGCATCTACGAGCTCGAGCGCGAGATCGACTTCGGCATCTCGATGGAGGGGGGCCGCCGCTTTCGGGTCAACGCCTACTACCAAAAAGGGCGTATGGCGGCCGCGTTGCGGGCGATCCCCAGCAGCGTGCCCAGCGCCGAGGCCCTGGGCATCCCCGAGTCGATCCTCGAGCTCGGCACCCGTCCCCAAGGCCTGCTGCTGGTGGTCGGGCCCACCGGGGCCGGCAAGTCGACCACGCTCGCCTGCCTGCTCGATCGCATCAACCGCACCCGGCCCTGCCGGGTCATCACCATCGAAGATCCCGTCGAGTACGTGCATCCCAGCGTGCTCGCCACCGTCGACCAGCGCGAGGTCTACTCCGACACCCAGTCCTTTGCGGCGGCGCTCAAGTACATCCTCCGCCAGGACCCCGACGTGATCATGGTCGGCGAGATGCGCGACCTCGAGACCATCTCGAGCGCGCTGACCGCCGCCGAGACCGGCCACCTCGTGATGGCCACGCTGCACGCCAACGACGCGATGCAGGCCGTCGACCGCATCATCGACGCCTTCCCGGCCCACCAGCAGCCCCAGGCCCGCGCGATGCTGTCGGGCTGCCTGCTCGGGGTCATCAGCCAGCGCCTGCTGCCGCGCATGAGCGGTACAGGCCGGATCGGCGCCTACGAGGTCATGATCGGCAACGCGGCGGTCCGCAACCTCATCCGCGAGGGCAAGCTGCACCAGGCGCGCAGCATGATGGAGACGGCCTCGCGCGAGGGCATGGTGACCATGGACGCCGCGATCAAGCGCCTCTACGACGGCGGAGAGGTCAGCTACGACGACGCGCTGGTGCACCTGACCAACCCGCGGCTGCTCACCCCGCCCGCGCCGCCGCCCGCCGCGCCCCCGCGGTCCGCGCCCAGCGCGCCGCCGGCCGCGCCCGCCGCGCCGCCGCCGGCCAGCACCAGCTTCTGGGGCCGCCGGGGCTGAGGGGGCTACTCGTCGCAGACACCCTGCAGCCCGTCGATCTCGGGCAGGGCGTCCTCGGCCGGGTCGGCCCGGTGGTGGGGGCCATGCCGCCGCAGGCTGACCACCTGGGCGCGCACCGCCGCGCGCTCTTCGGCCACCGCCTCGGCCACCGCGGACGCCAAGCCGGGGTGCCGCAGCGCGTGCAGCGAGAAGGTCGGGGCCGGCAGCAGGCCGCGCCGCAGCTTGTGGATCCCCTGGGCGCCGGCCTCAAAACGACGCCAGCCGCGCTCGATGCACAGCGCGATCGGCCGGTGGTAGCAGAGCTCGAAGTGCAGGGCCTCTTCGCCGGGCAGGCAGCCCCAGTAGCGGCCGAAGAGCTCGCCGCCGCGGTGGAAGCAGAGGGAGCCGGCGACCCACGCGCCGTCCCGCCGGGCCATGACCGCCAAGCTCAGGTGCTGGAGGCGCGCGGCGGCCAGGGTGAAGAAGCGCGCCGGCAGGTAGGCCTCGCCCCCGCGCTTCTGCACGGTGTCGAGGTAAAAGCCGCGCAGGGCGGCCCAGGCCGTCGCGTCGATCTCGGCGCCCTGCAGCACGACCACCTCGGCGCCGCGCTCGGCGGGGCGCCGCCGCTCGCGCCGGGTCTCTTTGCGCACCTTGGCCCGGAAGGTGGCCAGCCAGGCGTCCTCGTCGGCGTAGGGCTGACCGTCGGGCCCGGCGTTCTCCCAATGGAATTGCATGGTCGTCCGGCCGATCAAGCCGTGGGCGCCGGCCAGCCGGTCGTGCACCGGCCCGCGCACAAAAAGAAGGTGCAGCGAGTGGCAGCGCAGCTGGTCGCGGGCGGCGAGCAGGGCCTGCACCAGGGCGTCTTCGATGAGGGCGGCCTGCGGGTGGGCGCCGACCAGCAGGCGGCCGCCGGTGGCCGGGGTGAAGGGGATCGCCGCCACCAGCTTGGGGTAGTAGGGCACCCGCGCCGCGGCGCAGGCCTGGGCCCAGCCGAAGTCGAAGATGTACTCGCCGTAGCTGTGGTCTTTTTCGTAGAGCGGGACCGCGCCGACCAGCGCGTCGCCCTGCCAGGCGAGCAGGTGGCGGGGCCGCCAGCCGGCGCGGGGGGAGGCGGCGCCGCTCTCTTCCAGCGCCAGCAAGAAGGCGTGGGTGGAGAAGGGATCGCCGGGCGGGCACAGCGCGTCCCACGCCGCGGGATCGACGTCAGCGAGGCCGTTCCGCAGCTCGATGCGCAGCGAAGAGAGCGGGGAGGCAGCGTCGAGCAGGGGAGCAGACATGCGCGCCGGTTAGCGCGCCCGCCCGCCCGGTCGAGGCGCCGACGGCCTCCACCCCGGGGCGCGGCGGCCGATAGATCCACCGCCGCCGAGGAGCGCCCATGCAGACCGCCCCGACCCCGCTGCGCCTCGCGCCCCACCCCTCGCCCTGCGGCGCGCCGCTCGACGGCGGGGTCGAGAGCTTCCACGTCGTGCTGCCCCGCCGCAGCGTCAGCCCGCGCGGCGTCGTTCGCCCGGCCGAGGTCTGGCGCATGGCCCAAGAGATCGCGGTGCAGGCCGCCTGCAAGCTGGGCTGGCCGCCCGAGCGCTTCCGCAGCCAGCGCACCGCGTTCATCGTCGCCGAGATGACGGTCCGCCACCTGCGCGAGCTGGCCTACGGCGAGCGCGTGGTCGGCAGCACCTGGGTGCAAGACCTGCGGCGCGGCACGATCAGCCACCGGCAGCTGCAGCTCGACGCCTCGCAGGGCCCCTTCGCCGTGGCGACCCAGCGCTGGGTGCACGTCTACCAGGCCGATGACGGCAGCATCCACGTCGGCCGGGCCAGCGACGACCTGCTCGAGGCCTTCGCTCCGCACCCGCGCCCCGAGCCGCTGGTCGAGCTGCCAGCCCTGCCCGCCTGCGCCGGCCCGCGCCTGCCGCCGCTCGACGTCGACATCTGGCTGACCTGGATGGACCCGATCGGGCACCTCAACCACCCGCAGTACCTCGACTTCTGCGACGAGGCGCTGGCCCGCGCGGTGCTCGCCCGCGGGGGTGACCCGCAGGCCACCATTCCGGTCGCCGAGCGGCTGAGCTTCCGGGCGGCGGCCAGCGCCGGTGATCGGCTGCGGGTCGAGCTGCAGGTGATCGGCCAGCAGGGCCCCGACCTCGCGCTGGCCGCCACCCTGCGCCGCCAAGACGGCGCGATCTGCTGCCAGGGCACGCTGATCCGCCGGATGGAGGGCGAGGACCTCGGCGCCGCGCTCAGCGAAGAGGTGATCGCCGCCGCCTAAAACCGCGACGGCGCCCGCCCCGCGAGGGGTCAGGCGCCGCCGGGTGCGCGCACCGCAGCCTGGATCAGGCTTAGGTGGGCGGGCACTCTTCGGTCACGTCGGCTTCCATCGCGACGATGGTCTGGACGAGCAGGTCGCCCAGCTCAGCGCCGGTGAAGAAGTCGGAGTAGGGCACGCCGGCGTCGTCGAGCGCGCCGAGCAGGTCCTCGGCCATCCAGTAGAACTCGGCGCTGCTGATGCACATGCCAGCGTGGGCGGTGACCATGTCGGCGCCGGTGTAGACGCAGTAGCCGCCGGTGGCCTGGCAGACCTGGTCGATGAGCTTGGCGCGCAGGTCGGCGCCGCCGTCGCGGGCGATCGCGTCGGCGAAGCGGCCGTTGATGCGGGCGTCGGTGACGACCCGGGCGAGGAACAGGTCGATCACCGCGGTGATCGCGCCGTGCCCGCCGAGCTGGTTGAAGTAGACGCTCGAGCCGTCGGGGTCGGTCACGATGTCGCCCTGCATGCCGACCAGCGCGATCAGCAGGGGGTCGATGACCTGGCTGCCGTCCAGCGCGTAGGGCACGCCCAGCTCGTCGAGGGCGAGGAGCAGGTCCTCGACCAGGGCGTTGAACTGCGCGTCGGTGATCGCCATGCCAGCGTGGGCGGTGACCATGTCGGCGCCGGTGTAGGTGCAGCCGCCGCCGGTGGCCTCGCAGATCTGGTCGTGCAGCTGGGACTTCAGCATGCCCGCGTCGGTGCGCGCGAAGAACCAGTTGATGCGGGTGTCTTCGACCACGTTGCCGAGGAAGGCGTCGAGGACGGCGTTCACGCCCGCCTCACCGCCGAGCTGCTCGTAGAGGGTCGGCGGAGGGCCGTCGTCGCCGCCGTCGGTCCCGTCGGTCCCGTCGGTGCCGTCGGTCCCATCGGTGCCATCGGTGCCATCGGTGGCGCCGTCGGTGCCATCGGTGGTGCCGTCGGTGCCGTCGGTGGTGCCGTCGGTGCCGCCGGAGTCCTTGCTCTCTTCAGTGCAGGCGGCCAGCGGCAGCGCCAGCAGCGCGGCCAGGCGCAGGGTCTTGATGTTCATCGGTCCACTCCTCGGTGTGGTGATCGGTGCGGTGCGCACCGGGGGAGGCCGTGGGGTGCACGGCAGGCGGAGGCGGGGGGCCGCGCGGCCCCACCGCTCAAGGGGAAGCGGGGGTGGCGGGCGCGCCCGGAGCTGCCGGCGCAGCGGGAGCCGCCGGAGCAACCGGAGCCACCGGAGCGGTCGGTGCGCCCTCGGCGGCCACGGCGTGCGGGTTCTTGGCCTTCTGGCCGCCGTGCCCGCTGACGCCGGGCCGGCTGTTGATCTGCTCTTCGACCCCGGGCACCAGCCAGACCTCAGACACGCCGACAAAGCCGCCGCTCGCGCGCATGGCGGTCAGGCGGATCTCGAGGTCGGCGAAGCGCCAGACCGACGCCACGCGGGCCACCTTGGCGTCGAACTTCTCGGGCGTGGTGGGCTCGCCGCCCCGCAGGGGCGCGCCGAAGGTCTTGGTGAGGGCGTCGACGGCGGTGTTGTAGTCGCGAGCGGCGTCGTCGGGCAGGCTGTACTTGCGCAGGGTGGAGATCGTGTTGATCGGGCCGCTCTCGGGCCGCGAGAGCAGCAGCTCGGCGAGCTGGCCGCCGATCACGCGGTCGGGCAGCAGGCCGAAGGGCAGCGGGCCGGCGCAGCGGACCTGAAAACTCTCGCGGGCCAGCGCCGGCCCCGATTCACACTGGATGCCCTGGGTCTGCACATAGGCCGCGACCTCGGGGCCGCCGCTCTCGCCCAGGGTCAGGCCGTTCCAGGCCCGGGTCGGGGCCTTGGCGCCCGCGGGGACAGCCGGGGCCTCGACCGCCGCCGCCGAGGCCTTGGCGGGGGGACTGTCCCCAAAACATCCGATCCAAGAGCCGAGGATGAGGGGCAGGGCGACCGAACCAACAAGCGGCATCAAGACCTCGGCGGGCGGCGGAGCGCCTGCACAGGGGGTACGCGCGGGGCAGTGCGCTGGATCATCTTCCTATGCTGACGCGGCCACCGCTTTTGTCAAGTCCAACTGTATGCAAAGCCGCCATGCGCGCAGAGTCCGGCTGCGCTAAAGCCCCGCCGACCCGATCCCTGCAGGAGCCCGCCGATGCGCCGCACCGCGACCGCCGCCCTCACCCTCGCCCTCGCGCTGCCCGCCTGCGGCGCGCCCAGCGGCCCTCCGGGTGGGTCGAGCCCCTCCGCCGCCCCGTCCGACGCTCCGGCCAACGTGGCGATGGCCAAGGCCACCGAGGTGCTGCGCGGCGAGGGCAAGGTCTACGTCCACGTGGTCGAGGGCCAGTGGGACTTCTGGGTGATGGCCCCCGACCAAGCGGTGGCCGCCGGCGACTTCTTGCTGCTCGGCAAGGGGCCGCAGCTGCCGATCCACCGCAGCGGCTCGCTCAACCGCGACTTCACCGACATCATCGATCTGCAGCGCATTGACGTGGTCGATGAAGACACCGCCCGGCGCTATGTCAACGTCCAG
The DNA here is from genome assembly GCA_046051725.1 of Pseudomonadota bacterium. Taxonomy (GTDB): domain Bacteria; phylum Myxococcota_A; class UBA796; order UBA796; family UBA2385; genus JAEUKK01. The sequence continues at coordinate 7,614 of JBJONS010000420.1, forward strand.
CCGGCGGCCGGCGGCCAGACCATCGCCCAGCTCTTCGCCGAGCGGCAGCAGCGGGCCGGCCAGCCGGTCACGGTGCGCGGCCGGGTGGTGAAGGCCAACCACGGCATCTTCGGCACGAACTGGTACCACCTGCGCGACGGCACCGGCGCCGAGGCGGCCAAAGACAACGACCTGACCATCACCAGCGCCGCCCACGTCGAGGTCGGCGCCCTGGTGGTGGCCAGCGGCGCGCTCACCCTCGATAAAGACCTGGGTTTTGGCTACTTTTACCCGATCATCATCGAAGAGGCCGCGCTGAAGGTCGACTGAGCCGGCGCGCCGCAGCGGCCTCATGCGGCCGCGGTGTCCCCCTCTCGCGGCGCGGACCGGGGCCAGGCCGCCCAGGCCACTCCGACCAAAACGACGGCCCCGCCGATGACCTCGAGCAGGCTCGGCACCTCGCCGAGCAGGGCCGCGCTGAGCGCCACCGCGCCGACCGGCTCGACCAAGATGAGCGCCGAGACGATGACCGCGGGCAGGTAGCGCACGGCGTAGTTCAGCCCGAGGTGGCCGAGCAGCTGCGGCCCGAGGGCCATCGCCAGCAGCGCGGCCCAGGCCCCGCTCGACCAGCCGACCAGGGGCGCCCCGCTGAGCGCGGCGATGGGGAGGAGCCACAGCGCGCAGCTGAGGAAGACCAGCGCGCCGTAGGGCGCGAGCTCCATCCGCGGGCGGAGCACCCGGCCAACAAAAAGGTAGGCCGCGCTCAGCGCCCCGCCGACCAGGGCGAGCGCGTCGCCGAGCGGGGTGACCACGCCGCCCGAGGCGCCGCCGCCCGCGTTCATGAGCAGCACGCCGGGCAGAGCCACCCCGAGGCCGACCCAGGTGGCCCGCTGGGGCGGCTGCCGCAGCAGGGTCCACTCGAAGATCCCGGTCCAGATCGGCGTGAGGCAGACCAACAAGGTGCTGCGCAGCACGGTGGTGCGGTGCAGGCTCTCGATCCAGGCCCAAAAATGCAGGGCGAGCAGCAGGCCGGCGCCGAGGCCGAGCGCGCAGCCGCGCAGATCGAGCGGGGCCCGGGCGGCGCGGGGCAGCAGGCTCGGCGCGAGCAGCAGCCCGACCAGCCCGGTGCGCCACAGCGACGCGCTCACCGAGGGCACCTCAGGCGCGAGGCGCACCAGCACCGCCGCCGCCGAGATGGCCAGCACGGCGACGATGAGCACCGGCCAGGGCGGGACCCGCGGCGGGCTGTCGGCCCCCGGGCTCAGATCACGCCCTGGGGACGGGTGGCGTACATCACGTCCATCAGCGCGGTGTAGAGCGCGTCATCGGACTGGATGGCCGCCGGCGCCTCGAGCAAGGCCAGCAGCTCTTCGGGGCTGTACTGGTTCTTGAGCGTCTGCAGGCTCATGTCATCGTCGAGCAGCTCTTCGATGCGGGCAGCGGTGACCCAGAGGCCATCGGGGGAGGAGGGGGCCATCAGCGCTCCGTGCGGGGGTGCGCCGGCGCCCTAACGGCGTGGCGGAGCGGAGGGCCGACTTCGCGCGCGGTCCACCTCAGGGCAGGTCCACGCAGCCGTCGACCGTGCACCGCAGGCGCGCGGCGGGCGCCGACAGCGGGCCGCCTGCTCCGGCGAGGTCATCCGGCAGGTTCGGGGCAGGGCTGCCCCAGTCCACCCCGAGCAGGGTCGCCACCCCGCCGCTGAGGTGCAGCCCGCCGCCCGCCGCGCCCGCCGCGTTGCCCCCCACCGCGCCGCCGATGACCGTGAGCTGGCCGTTGACCAGGGCGAGCGCCCCGCCCTGGACCGCGGCGCTGTTGCCGTCGAGGGTGACGTCCACCAGGGTGATCTGGGCCTCGGCCTCGCGCTCGGGCACCGCGGCCGAGAGCAAGGCCCCGCCCCAGTCCGCGGCGTTGTCGACCAGCAGGCTGGCCTCGACCCGCAGCGCGCTGTTGGTGGCCCAGATCCCTCCCCCGACGTTGCCGACCGGCGTGAGGCCCGGCAGGGTCGACCGGTTGCCGCGCAGCTCGACCCCGACAAAGCGCGCGCCCGGGCTGTCTTCGACCAGCGCGCCGCCGCCGCCGACGTCGGCCTCGCCGTCGAGCAGGGCCGCGCCGATGAGCGCGCCGGTCCACGTGTAGGCGTGCAGGTTCGCCCCCATCTGGGAGCGGTTGGCGCGCAGCGTGCCGCCGGTCGCGCTGACCTCGCCGAGCAGCAGCAGACCCCCGCCCTGCACGTCGCCCTCGTTGTCCTCGATGCGCGTGTCGCCGAGCGGCACCGTGACCGGGGGGCTGCCGGGGCGCCGCCGCAGGGCGAGCCCGCCGGCGTAGGGCGCGCGGTTGCCCGAGATCTGGCTGCCCGCGAGCGCGCCCTGGCGCATCCACACGCCGCCGCCGAGGGTCTCGGCGAGGTTGTCCTCGACCACGGTGTCGACGAGCTCGGTCGGGCCGTCCTCGCTCCCGAAGACCCCGCCGCCCCACGCCGCGCGGTTGCCGTACACCCGGCAGCCCTCGAGCCGCAGCCCCGCGCTGCGCCAGGCGCTGACGCCGCCGCCGACCGGCTGATCCGCCGACGAGAAGCCGGCCTCGGCGACCCCGGACCCGCCGGTCAGCGCGAGCCCGCGCAGCGTGGCCGACCCGCTGAGCACCCAGACCGCCGGGCCTGCGCCGCCCGCGTCGATGGTCGACCCGTCGGGGTGGGCGACCAGCACGATGTCTTGCCACAGCACCAGGCCGCCGACCACCCGCCCCGGGCAGGCCTCGACCACCGCGCCCGGCGGCGCGGCGTCCACCCGCCGCTGGAGCGCGTCGACATCGCAGGGCAGGGCCTCTTCGTCGGGCGCCCCGCCGCTGTCGACCGCGCCGCCGCCGGGCTTCTGCGCCGGCCCCTGGCAGGCGGCGAGCAGCGCGCAGGCCGTCACCACCGCCGCGCCGCGGCGTCCTCGCAGGGCGCCCTTGCACCCCGAGCCGCCGCCATGCCCGCTGAGCCCGCCCTCGACCTCGCCGACCACGTGCCCGCCGCGGCCCCCGCGCCGGCCGCGCCCTGGTGGCGCCGCGCTTGGCGCCCGATCCGCGACTGGGGCAGCACCCTGCTCATCGGCGCGGCCTTGATGCACATGGTCGGCCAGCTGCGGGCCCCCGACCTGCCCGCGCAGGCCCCCGACTTCGCGCTGCAGACGCTCGACGGCGAGACCGTCCGCCTCTCGGACCTGCGCGGCCAGACCGTGGTGCTGAACTTCTGGGCGACCTGGTGCGGCCCCTGCCGGATGGAGATCCCCAGCTTCACCCGCTTCGCCGCCGCGCACCCCGAGGTGCCGGTGCTGGGCATCGCCACCGAGGGCAGCGTGCCCGAGCTCAAGGCCGCCAAGACCAAGCTGGGGATCGGCTACCCGGTCCTGCGCGCCGACCGGGCCACGCTCGCCGCCTACCAGATCGACACCCTGCCCACGACGGTGGTGGT
>JBJONS010000421.1:0-7949 GCA_046051725.1 Pseudomonadota bacterium
CGCACAGGCCGGTGCGCAGCGCGGCGCCAGCGAGCCGGGCCGGATCGGCGACGATGGCGTCAAGCACGTCCATCGGGCCGGGCAGCAGCACCGGAGGCAGGGCGGCGGCGCCCGCCGACCACGCGGCCAGCACGGCGAGCAGCACCAGCGCGGGGAGGAGCGCGCGGCGGCTCACAGCGCGGCCTCGAGCAGCCGCACCTGGGCGCCGACCGCGGGGGAGAAGCGGCCGGCCGGGCCGCGGGGGCCCGCACGCTCGACGCCGTGCCAGGCCCGCACCTGCAAGGGGGCACCGCCCAACACCACGACGACATCAGCCATCAACACCGCCTCTTCGACGTCGTGGGTGACCATCACGACGGTGGTCTCGAGGCGGGCCCAGACCTCGGCGAAGGCCGCCTGCAGGCCCCGCCGCGTGATCGCGTCCAGCGCGCCGAAGGGCTCATCGAGCAGCAGCAGCGCCGGCCGGGTGACCAGCGCGCGGGCGAGGCTCACCCGCATGCGCATGCCGCCCGACAGGGCGTGCGGGCGCAGGTCGCGGGCCGCGCGCAGCCCGACCCGGTCGAGCGCCTCGTCGACCGCGCCCGGATCGTCGCGCCCGGCGAGCTGCAGCGGCAGCGCGACGTTCTCGGCCACGGTGCGCCAGGGCAGCAGGTTCGGCGCCTGAAACACAAAGCCGCGGGCCCCCGGCGCCGAGGCGAGGCCGGCGAGGTCGACCGCGCCGCGGTCCGGCGGCAGCAGGCCCGCGAGCAGCCGCAGCAGCGTCGACTTGCCGCAGCCGCTCGGGCCGACCAGCGCGCTGACCTTGCCGCGGGGCAGGCGCAGCGAGAAGCCATCGAGCAAGGGCGCGGGCGCGCCTGGGAAGCGCAGCCCCACATCGACGAGCGCGAGCGCTCTTTCGGGTTCCACGCCCGCCATCCCCCCTCCAGCCCGGCCCTCTAGCCGGCTGGGCGCCCGGGGCCACCGCTGCGGGCCCCACGCGCGCCCTCCCTGCGCACAACACATTCAAACATGGATGTTTCAGCGCATGATGCGCTGCGGCTCTCCCTCGGGGAACTCGAGCAGCTCCCAGGTCACGAACAGCCGGGGCTGGCGACCGAGCGCCGGCTCCAGCGCCACCCCGATCGAGGCGTGGGTGCAGGTCGGGCAGAGCAGGTTGCGCAGGTGGCCGGGCGAGTCCTCGACGAGGTGGGCCGCCTCGACCGCCGAGTAGGCCGCCGCCACGTTCTCGTGGAAGCGCGCCCGCGGCAGCGCGAGGTTGGTGGCCGCCTCGGGCACGCCGCCGGACTGGCCGGCCACCTTGTGGGCGACCCGGCCCTCGGCCGCCATCAGCGCGCTGTGCTCGCGGGCCGGCGACTCAAACAGCGCGAAGCGCCGCACGGCGGGCAAGCCGCGCGCGCGGCGCAGCGCGTTGAGGCGCTCGTAGAGGGCGTCCTCGGCCTCGGCGGGGTGCGGCGCGGGCAGCCCGCCGACCATCCGGCCCGGCTCGGGCGGGGCCGCGTCGACGAAGACGCTGAACAGCAGCAGCACCTGGGCCACCCCGCGGTGATCGGCCACCACCTCGAGGCGGTGCTCGCCGGGCGCGTGGAAGCGATCAACCCAGCGGGTGGTGCCCGAGGCGAGGTTCATCTCTTCCACCGGCCCGTCGGGGGGCGCCAGGAAGAGCCGCAGCGCGCCCACCCGGTCGGTGTCCACGCGCAGGCCCAGCGTGCCGTCGATCGGCAGGTCGCGGGGCAGCGGGTCGAGGCTGGCCCGGCCGACGCCGGCGGCCACCAGCCACAGGCACTGGCCGTCGCCCCAGCAGCGCTGGGCGATGGCGACGTCGAGCGGATCACCGTCGCCGAGGTTCATCAGGTCGTCGACCAGCACCTCGGGGAAGGCGCCGGCGTTGACCAGGGTGAGCAGGCGCGCCTGGGCCGGGTAGCCGACCTGGGCGAGCACGCGGCTGGTGACCCGCGGGTCGAGGTGGGCGTCAGGGCGGGCGATCCGGCCGATGATCTCATCGGCGGCCCGGTCGAGGCCGGCGTCGTAGCGGGCGGTGGGCAGCAGGGCGACGAGCTGGGCGTCGGGCCCGGGCGGTGGGGTGCCCGGCCGGTAGCGGACCTCGGGCGCGCGCGGGGCGGCCGCCTGGGCGAGCACCGGCTCACCCTTGGGCACGCCGCCGCGGCAGGACAGCAGGGCGAGCGCGAGCGCCGCGCCCCAGCGCCCGGCCCTCACGGCGCGGCCGCCTGCAGCACGAGCTGCACGCCGTCGGTGCTGGTCTCGACCGCGAAGCCAGCGGCGCCCAGCGCCGGGTCGAGCAGCTGGGCCCGCGCGGCGGGCACCCGCATCCACTGGTCGAGGCAGGCGGGGACCGTCGGGGCGGCGCAGCGCAGGGCCAGGGCCGGGCCGTCGACGAAGCCGGCCGCCCGCAGGCGCCCGACCGCCGCCGCGCCGTCCCAGCGGCCCGCCTGGGCCTCCTCGAGGGGCTGGCGGGCGAGGGCCTTGAGCGTCGACTCGGGGGCCAGCGGCGGCGCGCCGAAGGCCTGGCGCAGCTCGGCGAGGACGGCGTGGGCCCGCGCCTCGGTGTCGGCCGGGCCGGCCACCCGCTCGCCCGCCGAGCTGAGCAGGGGTGCTGGGGGCGTCTTCATGTCGACGTAGAGCGGCAGGCCGGTCGTGCCCTGGGCGGTCTCGACCTCGAGCCACCACTCGCCGTCGACGTCGAGCACGGCGTCCACCGGCAGCGGGCCGGCGCGCAGGACCCCCACCGGCGACACCAAGGTCCACCGGCCCGGGCGGTCCGCCGGCAGGCGCAGGGTCGCCCCCTTGGCGTGCTCCCGCGGGAAGGCGGCGAGCTCGACCGCGGGCAGGCCGATGAGCGCGACCCACCGGTCCCGCTCGAGCACCCGGGCCCGGGCGAGGCCGAGCTGGGCGCCCGGGGGCAGCCGGCCGTCGAGCGCCCGCAGCAGGCCCACCGGGAAGGCGCCGGCGGCCTCATCGCCGAAGATGACGGCCTCGACGTGGTGCGGGTAGCCCGCCACCGTGGCGAGCCAGCGGGCGTCGAGCGGGTCGGGCCGGGCGGTCGGGTCCAGCGCCATGCGGCCGGCCGCGCCGCTGAGCGCCTCAACCCAGGGCAGGCCGGCGTGGGCGACCACCTGGGCGACGAGCAGGTCGCGGGGCGCGGTGGCCCCGACCGCGTAGACCGGGGCCCGGTCGGCGGGCAGGATCGGCGGCACCTGCGGAGCGACCCCCGGGGGCAGCTCGGTGTCGGGCCGGCGCTCTTTCTTGGGGCCGCAGGCAGCGGCCAGCGCCAAGGCGAGCAGGGGGAGCAGAGCAGCGGCGGGGCGGGTCAAGGCGGAGCTCCAGCGGGCGGGTGCGGCGCCGGTCCGGGCCCGCGGGCGGGGTCCGCGGGCGGGCGCAGGCGCGCAGACGCCCGCCACGGCGGAGCTAATCCCACGGCCGCGGCGCGTCCGCCCTTGCCAACGCGCGCCGCGGCCTTAGGGCGCGCACATGAAGATCAGCGCGCACCCCCTCATCGTCGCCGCCGCCTTCGGACTCCTCGGGCCCGCCGCCCTCGCCGACGATGACGTCGGCGCCGACCTGGGCGGCACGTGGGAGCGCGCCGACGACGGCCCGCCTCCGGCCGACCCGCTGCTCGACCTCGGCCCCTCGTTCGAGGTCATCCCCGTCGAAGACCGCGTGCTGGTCGATGTGCCGGCGCAGGGCACGCTGAGCTGGGCGCGCGAGGGTGAGCTGGCCGCCCGCATCGAGCTGCGGGTGGGCGACGCGACCATCACCCGCTCGCTGGCCTGCGAGGGCGACGCGCTGCACCTGACCACCGTGGTCGACCGCGACGGGCACCGCTCGGCGTGGAGCAGCAGCTACACCCGGGCCTGAGCGCGCGCCGGGCGCCCACGGGCTTAGGGGGCGCGGGCCACGACCGCCCCCGCCGAGGCCCCATGCGCACCACCTCCGCCTGCCCGCTGACCGTCCGCTCGCTGTCCCTCCGCACGCTGGCCGTCACCCCGCTGTCCCTTCGCCCGCCGCGCGCGGGCTCCCGTCCCTCCGCCAGCTGGGCCGCCCGCCTGCTCCTCGCGGTGCTCGTGCTCGGGCCCCTTGGGCTGGCCGGCAGTCCACCGGCCGCCGCGGCCCCGGCGGCGAGTGCTGCGCCCAAGGGTGCGGCCTCGGCGCTGATGATCGGCCGCTGGCAGGTGCTCGGCTCGGCCGAGCAGGCCGAGACCATCATCATGATCGAGCTGACGCTGCAGGCCGCCGAGCCGGGCTTGGCCGAGCTGGCCGCGGCCCGCCTCAGCCCCGAGGCCGCCCAGCAGGTGCTCGACGCGCGCCAGCGGGCCAAAGCCCAGCCCAACAGCCCCGAGCTGGTGGCGATGCGCCGCCTCGCCCAAGACAGCGCGCGCTTCACCCTGACCATCACCCCCGACCGCATCGAGTCCTCGATGGGGGGCACCGTGGATCGGCTGCAGTACACCGTCTCGGCGGTCGACGGCCTGCGGGTCACCGTCGCGGCCACCAACGGCCAGGGCAAGGCCCAGACGCTGCAGTTCGCCGTGCCCGAGCCCACCTTGATGATGATGGGGCCGCCGGGCGCCGAGCCCCTGGTGCTGCGCCGGCTGCCCGACGCGCCGGCCCGCTGAGCCGGGCGCGGGTCGCGCTCAGGGCCGCTCGCCGGCCGCCGCCCGCGCGCAGATCCGCTCGAGCGCGAGCCCCAGCGCGCCAATGTCGTCGACGACCTCGTGGGCGCCGGCCTCCCGCAGCCGCAGCTCGGCCGCCCGCCGCGCCGCCGAGCGCGCGCCCGGGCTGAGCGCCTCGAGCTCCGCCGCCGACAGCCCGACCTCGTTGCCGCTCAGCGCGAAGCCGACGGTCCAGAAGCCGGCGCTGCGGCCGGTCTGCATGTCGATCGGGGTGTCGCCGACGTTGACGCCCCGGGAGGCGGCGCGAAGGCCGCCGAGGCGCATCGCCGCCTCCCAGCACAGGTCCGGCCAGGGGCGCCCGCGCCGCACGTCGGTCGAGGCCAGGGCCAGGTCGGCGCGCAGCCCCGCCGCTTCGGCGACCGGCAGCAGCACGTCGAGCATCTCGCGGTTGTAGCCGGTGGTCAGGGCGAGGCCGAGGCCCGCGGCGCGCAGGGCGTCGAGCTGGGCGACCGCGCCGGGGATCGGGGCGGCGTGCTGGGGCAGCACGGCGATCTGCAGGGGGGTGGCGCGGGCGTAGAGGGCGTCGACCAGCGCCTCTCGCGCGGCCCCCGCCTCGGGCGGCGCGGCGCCGACGCCGGCGCGCCAGGCCGCAATGACCTCGGGATCGCTGAGCATCGCGTCGATGTGCGCGCGCTTGGCCAGGCCCATCGGCCGCCGGGCCTGGGCCTCGGTCACCGTCACGCCCCTCTCGGCAAAGAGGCCGACGAAGGCAGAGATCGGGGCCTTGCAGCCGAAGTCGATGGTGGTCCCGGCGAGGTCGAAGACCACCAGGTCGAGGTGCGCCCGCAGCCCGTCGGGGAGCGAGGGCACGGGAGGGGTCGGCAGGCGGGTGCTCATGCGGGCGCCCTCTCCGTCAGAGGCAGGTGGAGGCCGCGGGCCCGCAGCAGGCCCTCGAGCGCGTCGACAAAAGCGTGCAGGTCACGGCGATCGAGCTCACCGATGCAGCCGACCCGGAACGAGGGCGCGGCGGTGAGCTTGCCCGGGTAAATGGCGAAGCCAGCGTCCACGAGGCCCGTGTAGACGGCCCAGAAGTCCCAGCCCTCGGCCTCGGGCTCGGCGAAGGTCACGATGACCGGCGCCTGGTGTTCGGGGGCGACGAGGCGCCGGAAGCCGAGCGCGTCCATGCGCGCGCAGAGGGTCGCGCAGTTGTCGGCGTAGCGGCGGCCCCGGCCGGGCAGCCCGCCCTCCGCTTCGTAGACGTCCAGCGCCGCCGAGAGGGCCGCGACCAGCTGCACGGGGGGCGTGAACCTCCATTGGCCGTCCTGCTCAAACCTCCGCCACTGGCCGTGCACGTCGAGCACCAGCGAGCCGGCCCGCCCCTCGGCCTTCGCCAAGGCGATGGGGTCGGCGAGCACAAAGGCGAGGCCCGGCGGGCCCTCGAGCCCCTTGTTGCTGCTCGCGGCGAGCGCCTGGTACACCACCCCGTCGAGGGGCAGCACGCCGAACGCGCTCATCGCGTCGACCAGCAGGGCCCGGCCGGCGTCCGCCACCGCCGCGCTGATCGCGGCCAGCGGGTTGCACACCCCAGCGGTCGTCTCGCTGTAGATGACGACCACGTGAGTGATCTGGGGGTTCTCGGCCAAGGCCTGGGCCACCGCGGCCGGGTCGATGGCCTCGGTCTCGGGGGCCCGCAGGGCCAGGCCCGGCCGGCCCATGCGCCGGAGCATGTCGAGCGCGCGCTCGCCATAGGCCCCGTTGACGCAGACCAGGGTGGTGCCCAGCCCGGCGCAGAAGGTGCTGAGCATCGCCTCGACCGCGAAGCTGCCGCTGCCCTGCAGGGGCACGCAGACCTTGCCCGGACCGCCCAGCGCGGCGAGGCGCGCGCGCACCCCCTCGGACAGGGCGACGAAGGCCGGATCCCGGCTGCCCCAGTCGCGCCCCATCGCCGCGCGGACCGCGGCGGGGGTGGTCAGCGGCCCGGGGGTCAGCAGCAGCGGGCCAGCGCCCGGCCCCCGCACCGCCGCCGCGTCCCAGCCCACCGGATCTGGGCCCGCACCGGCCGCATGCTCTCGCGCTCGCCCTGCCCCCATCTGGCCTCCCTTGGGCACGGCCCGCCCGACCTTAGCGCCGCCGTCGCCCTCCGCGGCGCCCCGCGCCGAGGGCTCACCGAGGCGTCACAGCCCCGCCGCGCGCGCGGGGGCCGGCCCAGGGCGGGATAGAGTCCGGGTGGAGGACCGCGCCCATGCCCACGCCCGCCCCGATCCGCGCCGCTTGCGCCCTGACCCTCCTGGCCGCGCCGCGGGCCTGGGCCCAGAGCTGCGAGGGCTGGGGCGCGCCCGAGGCCACCCTGCGGCCCGCCGACGTCAAGACCGACGAGTCGAGCGGTCTGGCGGCCAGCCGCACCCGGGCGGGGGTCTTCTTCACCCACGATGACTCGGGCGGAGAGGCCCGGGTCGAGGCCTTCACCACCACGGTCGAAGAGGACACGAACTCCATCGAGGACGTCACCTTCATCGACTGGGAGGACATGGCGGCGGCCCCCTGCCCGGACGACCCGGACCTCGACTGCCTCTACATCGGCGACATCGGCGACAACCTGCGGCTGCGGCCCTTCATCACGGTCCACGTCATCCGCGAGCCGGGGCGCAACGCCGACGCCGCCCACGTCGCCACGTGGCACATGCGCTACCCCGAGGGCCCCCAAGACAGCGAGAGCCTGCTGGTTCACCCGAAAACCGGCCAGCTCACGCTGATCACCAAGTCTGAAGACGGCGTCTGCGGGGTCTATGACGCGCCGATGGACGCCCTGCGCGATCTGACCGGCGTCGAGCTCACCACCGCCGACATCCCCCAGCTTGAGCGCCAAGGCACCCTGGTCATCGACGGCGACAGCGACGGCGACCGCATGACCACCGGCGCGGCCTACGCCGCCGACGGGACCGCCCTGGTGGTCCGCACCTACGGCCAGGTGCTGGTCTGGCGCACGCCGACCTGCGACCCCGGCGGCTGGTTCTCGGGCGAGCCCCTGCGCCTCATCGCGCCGGCCGACGGCCAGGGCGAGGCGGTGACCTTCGACCTCGAGGGCACCATCTGGACCACCAGCGAGGGCGAGCCGATGCCCCTGACCGCCCTGCCCTGCGCCGGGCCGATCGCCGCCGACACCACGGCCTGCGACTGGCGGTGGACCGCCGACCACGCCGACGAAGGCGGCGGCGGAGACGGCGGGGGGAGCGACGCGGATGACGCCGACGCGGGCGAAGACACCGACAAGGGCGGAGGCGGCTGCGCCACCGGCGGGGCGCGGCGCCTGGGCCTCGGCGC
>JBJONS010000422.1:0-3677 GCA_046051725.1 Pseudomonadota bacterium
AGTGCTGGGACGCCGTGCGCGCGGCCACGTTCCCCATGCCCGCCCCAGGCTCGATCCCAGAGCTCAGCTGAGCCTCGCGTCAGCGCGCCGCGAGCCCTTCGGCGGCCGCGGCCGCAGCCACCTGGGCCCGAAGGGACTCGGCGATCGCGCGGGCCAGCATCGGCGGGACCGCGTTTCCGATCTGCCGGAAGCCCGCGTTCATGCTGCCGCAGAACTGAAACGAGTCCGGGAAGCTCTGCAGCCGGGCGGCCTCTCGCACCGAGAGCGTCCGGGCCTGGTCGCCGTCCGGGTGGATGTGGCTGTAGGAGTCCTTGCCCAGATGCGCCATCAGCGTGCGCGCCGGGGCTGCAGGGTTCATCTTCCGCCACTTGTTCGGGAAGCCCACCGGGTTGTACGGCGGGATGAAGTGCGCCAATGTGACGTGGCCGTCGGAAGCGGCGAGGGTCAGGCCAAGGAGGCCAGCCCGGAGGGCGCGGAGCGCCAAGGCCACCTGCGCGGCCGGAGTGGCCTCCGCGGGGAGCGGTTCCAGCGCGCCAACGGCCTGGAGGTCCACCGGCACCGGCGCCACGAGCAGGTCGGCAGCGAAGGAGCCGCCGGGCAGGCCCATCTCTCGGGCACCCACGTGCCACACGCCGCACGCGTTGAACGCGCGCTGCACCTCGCGCATCGTGGTCGCGGCCTCGGCGAGCAGACGGGCGGGGACGAGGCCCTGCTGGACCACGGGCAGAGACTTCCGGAGGGCCGCCCAGGCCGTGTCCACCGGCGCCGGCAGGTCGGACTTGCCCGGCCACCCCAAGAGTGGGCTTGAAGGGAGGGCCTCCCGCAGACCCTTCTGGACCTCTGCGGCCGCAGCGACGAGGGCGTCCATCGCCCGGAAGCGCGCGTCGAGGTCACCGGGGAGGGCATCGCCTGCGCGCAGCAGGTCATCGGCGAGCTTGAGGGCCGCGACCTTGAGTGCGCGACCGGCAGGCGTGTCGTCGCAGATCTGCCCCCGGCGGTCCGCCAAGGCGGAGCGCCAGTCCGCATACAGGTCGTGCGCGCGGCGCCAAACGGCCGGGTACTCCTCGTCGGGAGCCATGGTTCGGAAGAGCCGGTAGTCGCGCCAGCTCAGCGAGCGGATGACGTGGGCCGTGACCGGGCCACGCGTTTGGGCGACGTGCTCCTTGGCCCACGCGCTCGGCTCGGGGCGCGCCCCGCCCGCTTGGGCCCGCAGGTCACGCCGGCCCCTCCGGAGCTGCCCGGTCAGGTGGGCCACGATTGGGGGCAGATCGTCGAGGGCCTCCGACACGGTCACCGCGGGCGGCAGCCCGTCAGCCGTCGGCGGCTCAACCCATCCGCTCGCGATGCGGATCTTGTCGTTGTGGGGCTTGAGGGCGACGTGCTGGGCGCTGAGGTAGCCCCGGGGCAGCTCGACCGCCCGCGAAGGTGCGGGGAAGGTGGGCGCGAGGCCGGTGCTGCGGTGCCATGCGATGAGGATGAGCCGGGAGCGCAGCTGGGGAACGCCGTATGCCGCAGCATGGAGGATCGTGTACTTCGCGGAGTAGCCGAGCTCATGCAGGCGCTCGCACACGTCCTCGGCGACGTTGGCGCCGCCGAAATTCAGCAGGTCGGGCACGTTCTCCATGACGAGGCCGACCGGCTTCACGCACTCCACGTACTCCAAGTACTGCTGGTACAGCTGTGCCCGTGGGTCGACCAAAAAGGCGGGCGTACCGGTGTCAGGGTCCCCTTTGCGCACGGACTCGAGCTTCGCGCGCCCGACGCGGGTGAACGCGGTGCAGGGAGGGCCGCCGATCAGCAAGTCCACCAGCTCGCCCGGCGGCACCCCCGGAGACAGCCGGCTCATCAGGGCCTTGGCGGAGGTCTTCGTGATGTCGACCGGGCCAGCATGAGCGCCAGCACCATGGCCAAAGTTGAGGTGATGGGTGGCGGCGGCGTCTTCGTCCAGCTCGACGCCGGCGATGATCTCGCAGCCCGCTTGATGGAAGCCGAGCGAGAAGCCGCCCGCGCCCGAGAAGAGGTCGAGCACGCGCGGAGCATGGCCCTCTTGGAGGCGGTCCCACTTCTTCGTGATCACGTCAGCCATGCAGAGTCGGCTCCCGTTGGCCCCGCTTCGCCGTGCGGCAGAGCCTGTCGTCGGTCCATCGGCCCGTTGGTCCACCGGTCCATCGGGGAGGTCAACGTCCTCATGCGCCCATGCTCTAACCTGGCCGCCCTGCCCAGCATCTGGGCCCGTCGCGCCGAGATCCGCCTGTTGTCGAGATCGTCGCGAAAGGCCATCGCCGCGCAGCTCACTCCGGCGCCGCCGCTCCGCGGCCGAGCCCGGGCCCCGACGTTGGGGCGCGTCGCGCTGATGCGCGCCGGGATCGCCGCGCGGATCGGCGAAGCTGCCCTGCCCTTCCCGCCGCGCGCCGGGGCTCTGCTGAGGTGCAGCACGGCCGGCGGATCGCGCAGCGACCGCGGCGCGCAGCCCTCCGCCTCCGGTCAAGCCGCCTCCCAGGTCGGCCACGCGCCCCCCCCGCGCCGCGCCCGGCACCCTCCGCCCGCTCTGTGATCCTGCGCCAGCACGGGCACGCGCCCGCTCGCCCCGCGTCCGCCCGGTAGGCTCGGGCGCGGCGCACCGCGGGCCACCCCGGCCCAGCCGCGCCCCCGGGAGTCCACATGGTCGCTGACCTCTTCGACGTACCCCTGCCCTCGAGCGCCCGGCTGGTGCTCGCCCTCCGTGAGATGGCGGCGGTCGAGCCCGCCGCGGCGGGGGCCCTCGCGCTGGCCTTGCACGAGGCGACGACCCAGGCCAACGCCCTGCGGGCGGTCGAGGGCTCGTGGGCCTCGGGGCGCGCGGGCACCGCGCTGGCCGACGGCAAGGCGGCGTGGATCGCCGACCGGGCCGCTGATGTGCACATCAAGGCCATCTTCACGATCTGCGAGGGCGCCCACAAGTCCTACGGCGCGGCGGGCCGCGGGCTGCTGGCGGCGCGGGCGCTCAAGGCCCTGTTCCCCGGGGGCCTGCGCGGCGCGACCCAGGTGCCCTTCCCCGAGCAAGAGATCCAGAACGAGGAGCTGATCGCCGCCCTGCGCCACCCTGACTGGGCCGAGCTCGTGTCTGCGCTCGACCTGGGCCCCCTGGTCGACGCCCTGGTCGAGGCCCAGTCGACCTTCGTCGCCGCCCTGCACCCGACCGACGAGGGCGACGCCGACTACGAGGCGGTGCGCGCCGCCCGCCGCGCCGCCGCGCGGGCCCTGCACAACCTGGTCGGCTGCGTCGCCTGGACGCTCCGCGGCGATGAAGACCGCACCGCCGCGCTCTTGGCGCCGCTGCGCGCGGCGATCGCCGCCGAGCGGGCCCAGCGCCCGCGCCGCAGCGCCGCCACCGCCGACGCCCCGCGCTGAGCCCAGGGGGCCGGCAAAGGGTCGGGGGGCGCTGGCGCGACCGGCGGACCCTCGATCGAAGGGTCTGGGGGCGCTGGCGCGACCCGCCGACCCTTGATCGAAGGGTCTGGAGGTGCCGGCGAGATCGGCAGACCCTTGTGCAAAGGGTCTGGGGGTGCTGGCAAGACCGGCAGACCCTTGCGCAAAGGGTCTGGGGGTGCTGGCAAGACCCGCCGACCCTTGATCGAAGGGTCAGCGGGTGCCGGCGAGACCGGCAGACCCTTGTGCAAAGGGTCTCGGGGTGCTGG
>JBJONS010000423.1:0-10571 GCA_046051725.1 Pseudomonadota bacterium
AGCCGCCCTCGGCGGGGACACCGCAATAGGTCGTGGCGAGGTCGGCGTTGCCGCCCAGCATGCCGTTGGCCCAAGACCGGCCGCCGCTGCCGTACACATCGAAGCCGTCTTCGTCGGTGGCGCCGTCGGACCAGAAGCCAGCCCCGCCCGCACCCCATGTGGCGGAGTAGCCGCCGCCCTCGCCCTCGCCGCCGATCCGCGCGGGGCAGCTGTTGTCGTCGCCCGCCGTGGTCCCGGTACCGCCCTCGGGGCCGGCGCGGCCGCTGCAGCCGTACACGGACGCATCGACGCGGGTGCCGCCGCCGCCCCCGGCGATGAGCAGCGGGCTGCCGTCGCTGGCGACGATGAAGGTGCCGCCGCCGCCGCCGCCGTTGTTGAGGCTGCCGGTGCCGCTGCCGGCCTGCCCGACGACGATGTCGACGCTCTCGCCCGCCGACAGGCGCAGGGTGCTGTAGAGGCAGGCCCCGAGGCCACCCCACTCCGTCAGGGAGCCGGCTGCGGCGCCAGACGCCCCGCAGGCGGAGAAGCGGTAGTCGGCGGTCTCGGGGGCGGTCCAGGTCTGCACGCCGCCGCTCACGCTGACCTCGGAGGCGACGGCGGTGGAGAGGTAGGCGCGCCCGCAGAGCGCCGCGCTCGGGCCGGTGGAGCCGGTGGCGGCGCAGGTCCACAGGAAGCGGTTGGGCTCGCCCACGCGGACCGAGGTGGTGCCCGCCGGGCCGAGCTCGAGCCCGTCGGAGGCCTGGACGGCGCAGGACCAGACCTCGCCGCTGAGGGTGGTCTCCCACGGGATGACGTCGCCCGACTGGTTCCAGCTCTCGACCGGGCCGCTCCACGGGACGCCGTCGCGGGTCCACGAGATGACATAGGCGTCGATGCGGCCCAGGTCGGGGTCGGTGCTCTCTTCGGCGATGACGCAAAACAGGCTGCCGCCCGGTGTTTCACCGCCATACAGCTCGACGATCGGCGCGGTCGGCGGCATGTTCTCGATCTCGACCAAGGTGGCCGACTCGGTGGTGGTGCCGCCCTCGGTGTCGACCGCGGTCACCTCGACGGTCAGCAGGTCGCCGGCGGTGAAGCCCCACAGCGACAGCCTGTCGACCCCGGCCGCCACCTCGCCGCCGTTGCGCAGCCAGCGGTAGCCCACCGTCACGGCGTCGCCGTCGGGGTCGACCGCCTCGACCACGGCCACGGCCTCGTCGAGCAGCGTCAGGCGGGTCGGGCTGATGGCCACCGTGAGGGCCGGGGCGGCGTTGCCGACCACCGCCTCGGCCGCGCCGGGCGGGCCGTCTTGCGCGCCGTCGTTGGCGCGGACCTCGACCGACCAGCGCTCGCCGCGGCGCAGGGCCTCGGCGGGGAGCCGCGGGCCGTCGTGCTCGGGCGCCTCGACCCCGTCGACCGACCAGCGGTAGGACAAGCTGAGCTCGGCCCCCTCGGGATCGACCGCTGGCTCAATGATCTCGACGACGAGGTCGCCGCCGGCCGTCGGCGCGGCGGGGCTCAGGGCCACCACCGGCGCGGTGGGGGGCAGGTCTTCGGCGCCGTCTGCGCCGTCTGCGCCGTCTGCGCCGTCGGCGCCCGCGCCCCCATCCGCTGCGCCGCCGTCGGCCTCGCCACCGGAGTCGGCCCCGTCCTCAGACTTGGGGTCGGTGCAGGCGCCCAGGGCGAGCCCGAGCAGCAGGGCCGGGCGCAGCGGCAAGAGGGAGAGGCGCGGCAGCGGGTGCAGGAAGGGCATGGTGGACTCCGTGGGTCCCGCCTATCGCGGGAGGCGTGGGGCCGCGCGCGGTTGCCCGCCCGCGGGAGCCACGACGGGGGGGCCGCTTCGGTCGAGGGCCCCGCTGGCGTGCTACGTTGCCGAGAGCCCGCGCGGGCCAGAGGTGGGTTGATGGTCCAGCAGAGGCGAAGGCGGGCGCAGGGGCCCTCCACGGGCAGCGGGGACGGTCAGCTCTGGCCGCGGTCGCAGAGCAACAGCGACCAGCAGGCCCGCCTGCGCGGCGGGGGTCCCGAAGCCGGCGCCAAGGCCCCCCCGCCGGGCGACGGCATGGGCGAGGGCGGCGCCCGACCGGCCGGCTGGGGCGAGGCCAAGGGCTCGTTTCGCGGCGTGACGGTCTACTCCAACGGCCCCGACACCAGCTACTGGGAGCGCAGCCGCTACGGCCTCAGCTACCAGTGCGTCGAGTTCGTCAACCGGTTCTCGGCTGAGGCGACCGGCACCGGCAACATGAAGGGCACCGGCAACGCCATCGACTACGCCGGCCGCGGCCGCGGGTTCGGCTACACCTGGATCGCCAACGAGGGCGGAGCCCCGCTGCCCGAGCCCGGCGACATCTTGGTGTTTGGCGGCGGCAAGTTTGGCCACGTGGCCATCGCCACCCGGTCGTCTGACAGCGGCGTCGGCCTCATCCAGCAGAACACCGGCGCGGCCTTCGCGACCCTCTCGGTCAGCGGGGCGGGCGGCCGGCGCAAGGTCGGGCCCTGGGGCAGCCGCCCGCTGCTGGGCTGGCAGCACCACGGCGCCCGCCCCGCCGCGGCCCCCACCGGCGGC
Organism: Pseudomonadota bacterium; assembly: GCA_046051725.1. GTDB lineage: Bacteria > Myxococcota_A > UBA796 > UBA796 > UBA2385 > JAEUKK01. The sequence continues at coordinate 2,543 of JBJONS010000423.1, forward strand.
GCCGCGACCGCGCCGGCGCCGGCGCCGACCCACGCCCCCACCGGCGGCGCGTTGACCTACACGGTCCGGCCGGGGGACAGCCTCTGGGCCATCGCCGACCGCCTGTTGGGCGACGGCGGGCGGTACCGTGAGATCGCCGCGCTCAACGGGCTGCGCGACCCCCGGTCCCTCCGCACCGGGCAGGTGCTGCGCCTGCCGGGCGCGGCCCGCGCCGCTGCGCCGGCGGCTCCGGCCCCCGCCGCGCCTGCTGCCCCCGCGCCTGCGGGCGGCGCGCGCCCGCCGGCGGCCGCGGCGCCGTCCAAGCCGACGACCTGGACGGTCAAGGCGGGCGACACCCTCTGGGACATCGCCGCCGAGGTGCTGGGCGACGGCGCCCGCTTCCGCGAGATCGCGCGGCTGAACGCCATCGCCAACCCGAGCGCCCTGCGGGTGGGCCAGCGGCTCCGCCTGCCGCGCTGAAGGCGCTCGTGGCGCGCCGTGCGGCGGCGCCGTGTGGTACGAAGCCCCCATGCGCCGCACCGCCTCGCTCCGCCGCACCGCCTCGCTCCGCCGCACCCCCTCCCGCGCCCCCGTGCCGGCCCTGCTCGTCTGCCTCTGCGGCGTGGGCTGCGCCGCCCCCGAGAAGGGCGCGGGCCCGCCCGCCGACGACAGCGGGGCAGCGGTGGACCTCGGCCCCCAGCTCGCCGCGGCCCCGGCCGCCGGCGCGTGGTCGACCCGCGGCCCGGGCGGACCGGCCACCCGGCACGCGCCCGAGGCGCTGGGCCAGCCCTGCGCGTACCTCAACGGCGGTCCCGACAGCGCCGAGCACCACAACCTCGCGCTGATGCACGACGGCTACTTGCTGTTCCCCTGGGCGCCCGAGGACGGCGGCGGGGGGATCAGCTTCTTTGACGTCAGCGACCCCTGCGCGCCCGAGAAGGTGGGCGAGGTCTACGCCGAGCACATGCGCGAGAGCCACACCCTCGCCACCGGGGTGGTCGACGGCCGCGAGTTCCTCGCCGTGGACTACCATGTCAGCGGCACAGAGGGCGGGATCGGCTTCTTCGACATCACCGACCCCACCGCGCCGACCTGGGTGGGGGGACTGGCTCTGCCCGGCTACGATTACCCGGACGCATATTTTCGGGTGGCCCTGTCGACCACCTGGGTCGGCGACCGCCTCTACGTGGCCGCCGGCCTGCTCGGCGTCTTCGTGATCGACGTGAGCGACCCGACCGCGCCGGTCCTGGTCGATCAGGTCACCGAGCCCGGCCACATCGTCGGCACCTTCCACGTCATCGGTGACGTGGCCGTGGTCAGCAGCGCGGGGCTGGCCCGGGTGCTGGTCTACGACATCGGCGACCCGGCGGCCTGGGAGCTGCGCGCCGACCTGCAGGTCTCGACGCCCGACGACCCTTTCGAGGCCTTCTACTTCGCCACCATCGGCGGAGAGTACGCCCTGTTCGCCCGCAAAGACAACGGCGGCGGGCCCATTGTCTACGATCTGTCCTCCCCCTTCGCGCCGACCTTCGCCGGCACCTTTGTGAGCGAGGACGGCGATGGTGGCTACGCGTTCCGCCACGGCGACCTCATCTTCCAGGGCGAGAGCGAGTTCGGCGCGATCTACGACTTCGCCGCGCCCGACGCGATCTCTGAGCGCCTGCGGGTGCAGCTGCCCGGCGACTTCGACACCCTGACCCCGCTCGGCAACGTCATGGTCGCCTCGGTCGACGAGGACGGCGCGCCGGGCCAGGCCACCGCGATCATGCCCTGGGCCGAGCAGCCCGACGCCGATCCGCCCGCCCTGCGCCTGCACCGGCCGGCCGACGGCGCGACCTTCGTGAAGCCGGGCACCGCCATCGGCCTGTCCTTCGACGAGCTGCTCGAGCCCCGCAGCGCCCACCCGGGCAGCGTGCGGGTCTGGGACGCGCGCGGCGCGGTGGTGCCCGGCCGGCTCTACGTGCTCGAGGGCGTGGTCAACTTCGCGCCCGACGCGCCCTTGGCCGCCGACCAGAGCTACTTCGTCGAGGTGCCGGCGGGCGGGGTGGCCGACAGCGTGGGCAACCCGGTGGCCGAGGCGACCCGCTTCTCCTTCTCGACCGGCGGTGAGGTGGCCCCGTGGCCTCGCGACCCCTGAGCTCCGCGCTGCGCGCCCTCCCCCTGCTCGCGCTGGGGTGTGGGGCAGGCGACAAGCCCGCCGCATCCGACCGCAGCAGCGGCGATGGAGGGCGCGACTCTGCCCCGGTCGAGGAGGGGCCCGGCCTTGCCCGCGCCCCCGAGGACCTGGTCGCCTTCGTCGGCGAGCCCGTGCGCCTCGATGGCAGCACCTCGGAGGGCGAGCTGCTGCGCTGGGAGCTGGGGGACGGCGCGACGGCGGAGGGCGCGGTGGTCGAGCACGCCTACGCCGCCCCGGGACGGTATCGCGTGGTCTTGACGGCCGAGGGCGCGCCGCCCCACACCGACAGCCTCGTGGTGACCGCGGTCCACCGCCCGCTGGCCGAGGCGCCGGTGGCCTCGTCCAAGCTCGTGCGCAGCGGCGCGGCCCTCTGGGCTGCGTTGACCGACTTTGACGCGCTGGCCGTGGTCTCGGACGATGGGGCCGTGGTGCGGGTGCCCACCTGCCGCCGCCCCCTGGCCCTCGCCGCGGGTGCGGGCGCCGACGCCGGGCGGGTCGCGGTCGCCTGCCAAGACGCCGCGTGGGTGCACGGCCCGGACGGCGCGGTGCTCGAGGTGCGGGCCGGCGAGGCCAGCGCGGCGCTGCTGCTCGACGGGCTGTGGACGCTCGGCCCCGACGGCGGCCTGACCGGGCCTGACGGGGCGGCTCGGCCGGCGCTGGCAGGGCGTGTCCTGGTGGGGTGGAGGGGTACAGACGGCGATCCCCAGGTCGTGACGGCGGCCTTCAAGAGCCCGGAGGACCACGCGCTGTGGTGGGACGGAGAGCCTCGGCGGATGGAGCGGCACCCCGGGCCCGACTCGGACACCGACGCGCGGGGCGTGCCCAACCTGCTCGGCGCGGGGGCCCTGCGCCCCGACGGCGGGGCCTTGGTCTGGGGTGGGCTCAAGGCGAACACCGAGCGGGGGCGCTTCCTCGAGGGCGAAGACTTCGCGCCCGACCGGGTGGTGCGGGCCGTCGTGCAGGTGGTCGACCCGGCGACCGCCGCCGAGCTGGACCCCCCGCTGCTCGACAACCGCGACCGGGTCGGCGCCCTGGCCTGGACCCCGCTGGGCGAGACCCTGCTGGTCGCCCACCACGGCGCCCAGGTGGTCGACCTGCTCGATCCGTTCAGCATGCAGCGCATCGGGGGGTGGCAGCACGTCGGTCATGGCCTCGACGGCCTGTGGACCGACGGCGAGGTGGCTTGGGTGCTGGCGAGCTGGTCGCGCGAGCTGGTCGCCTATGACCTGCGGGCCGGCAACGCCCAGGTCGAGCTGGCCCGCATCGATCTCGTGGACGACGAGGTGCTGCCCGCCGAGGTGCTCGCCGGGGCGCAGGTCTTCTTCGGCGCCGCCGACCCAAAAATGAGCCGCGACGGCTACATCTCCTGCGGCAGCTGCCACCCCGACGGCGGCGAGGACGGCCGGGTCTGGGACTTCACCGAGCGGGGCGAGGGGCTGCGCAACACCCAGGCCCTGTGGGCGGCGCCGGCCGGCGGTCCGTTCCATTGGACCGCGAACTTCGACGAGGGGCAGGACTTCGAGGGCGACATCCGGCTGCACCAGGGCGGCGACGGCTTCTTGTCCGACGAGGACTGGGCGGTCTGCGCCGACGGCCTCGGCCCGCCCAAAGCTGGCCTCAGCCCTGCGCTCGACGCGCTGGCCGCCTACCTGGCCCACCTGCGCCTCGAGGCGCCCCCCGCGGCGCCGGTCGCCCCGGCCGACCTCGCGGTCTTCCTCGGGGCGGGCTGCGTGGACTGCCACGCCGGGCCCGACGGCACCGACGCGGGGTGGACCGCGCCCGGAGAGCCGGTGCTGCACGACGTGGGCACGCTCGGCCCCGGCTCGGGCAGCCGGCGGGGCGCGGCGCTGACCGGCCTGCGCACCCCGCCGCTGCGGGGGCTCCGCCGCACGGCGCCGTATCTGCACGACGGCAGCGCGCCGGATCTGGCCGCGGCGGTGCGGGCGCACGCCGGTGTCGATGTCGGGGATGACGAGCTGGACGCCATCGTGCGCGTGCTCTCGGCGCTGTGAGCGCTGGCTGGTCGGCGGTCGGGATCCTGCGCGATACCGGCAACAGGGCGGGGCGCTGCGGCGTACACCCGCCCCTGCCGAGGTCCGCATGCTCTCTGCCGCCAGCTTCGTCCTCGTGCTCTACGCCAGCGCCCGCTTCTTTCGCACGCTGGGGCCGGCGGCGGGCTTCGGCCTGATGCTGGCCCTCGGCCTCGTCGGCGCGCTGCTCCCCGGCGGCGGCGTGCTCGCGGGCCTGCTCGCGGCCGGCGCGGCCTGGTCGGCGGGGCAGCTGCCCCGCGCGCTGACGGGCCCCGGTGCTTGAGGCGGGGCCCGGGCTGGTCATCCCCGGGATCAACAACCTGCGCGACGTGAGCCGCTGGGCGCCCAGCGTGGTCCCCGGGCGCCTGCTGCGGGGCGGGCGGTGGTCGCTCGCGGGGGGCGAGGGCCGGGCCCTGCTGCGCGAGCGGCTGGCTGGGGGCGCGCTGATCGACCTGCGCAGCGAAGCCGAGCGCGCTGGCGAAGAGGGCCTCGACGCGCTCTGGCCAGGCTGGTGGCGGGACGACGCCCGGCTGCCGGCCTCGGCGCGCGGCGGCTGCTGGCTGCCGATGCCCCTGCTGGGGCGTCGGGTGATCGCCCGCGGGCTCTGGGCGGCCGGCGGGCCCCGCGACCGGGCCGCGCTGGTCGGCTGGCGCTTGCGCGGTGAGGAGCAGGTGCGGACGCAGGTCCAGGCCCAGCTCGCCGCGGGCGGGCTGCGGCCGCTCTACCTCTGGGCCCTGCTCGGCGCCGAGCGGCGCTTCGGCCGGGCCCTGCGGCGCATCGGCGCGGCGGGCGGCCCGACCCTGGTCTGCTGCGCCGCCGGCAAAGACCGCACCGGCCTGCTGGTCGCCGTCGCCCTGCTCTGCGCGGGCGTGCCGCGAGACGAGGTGCTCGCGGACTATGCGGCCAGCGCCGGGGCGCGGGACCTGCTGCGCGCCGATCCGGTGGTGACCGGCGGGCTGGTCGCCGCCGGGCTCGACCCTGAGCCCTTCCTCGACGCCGATCCGCTCGTCCTCAACGATGTGCTGGACGTTGCCTTCGCCAAGCGCGGCGGGTTCTCGGCCTGGCGGGCGCGGGCCGGGATCGACGCGGCCGAGGCCCTGCGCCTCAGCCGGCTGCTGCGGGGCTGAGGCGCGGGGCGGTCGCGGCCCTCAGCCGGCGAGCACCGCTTCGAGCCGCTGGTACGAGGCCTCCATCCCGTCGACCATGCCGGTGGCCAGGATCTGGTTGGCCAGCTCGGCGCTCGGATAGTCGATGGTGACGGTGATCTCGGTGTGAGCGCCGGGCAGGGGGCGCAGGGTGAGGGTGTTCCGGGTGCCGGGGCCGGGCATCCCCTCCATGCGCTCGGTGGTCACGGCGCGGCGCGGGGCCTCGCTCTCGAGCAGCTCGCCGGTGAAGGCGAAGCCCGGACCGCCCCCCTCCGGTGCCCAGCCGTAGCGGTAGGTCTGCCCCACGCTCGTGGCGATCTCGCAGACGGGCATGGTCCACCCCGGCGGACCCAACAGCCACCGCTGCATCAGCGGGGCCTCGTGGAAGGCCCGCCACACCAGGTCGATGCTGCCCCGCACGACCCGCTGGACCACCGCCTGGGTCGGGCTGACCCGGTCAAGGGTGGCGTGGGCCGACCAGGCGCGCAGGTCGCTGAGCACGCCCTCGAGCTGGCCGAGCGCGGTGGTGTAGCCCTCGACCACGCCCATCGCGAGCAGCTGCTCCATCGCCTCGACGCTCGAGTAGGTCGAGACCGCGACGAAGCGAGAGCCGCCGCTGGTGGCCTCAAAGCGCACCAGCATGTGGATCGACGGCTGGTCGGGGTCGGGCTGCCCGTCGGGCCCGCAGAAGCCATCGGTCAGCTCGAGGGTCGCCTCGGGCTCGATGACCTCAAAACGCCACCAGCCGGCCGATCGCTCGCCGTTGGGCCCGGTCATCTCGTAGCGGGCCTCGCCGCCGGGCCGCATGTCGTGGGCGCTGAAGGTGGCCGGCCACTCGGGCGGGCCCCAGAAGCGCTCGAGCTGGCGGGGGTCGGCCCAGGCCGCCCAGAGGCGGGCCACGGGGACGGAGAACTCACCGATGGCGGTCAGGGTGAGCTGTTCGGGATCGGAGGTGACGGTGATGGGCACGGTTGGCTGGCCTCGGCTGGGGTGGACAGGAGCGCGTCGAGTCGGTCGAAGCGGTCGCGCCAGAGGGCCTCGAGCTGGGCGAGGAGGCCCCGGGCGCGGGCGAGCTGGTCGGGGCAGGCCCGGACCCGCCGTGTGCGCCCGGCGGGGGTCTTGGTGATGAGGCCGGCGGCCTCGAGCACCACGACGTGCTTTTGCACGGCGGCGAAGCTCATGTCGTAGGCCGCCGCGAGCTCGCTCACGGTGGCCTCGGCGCTGAGCGTGCGGCGCAGGATGTCGCGGCGCGTGGCGTCGGCCAGCGCGTGGAAGAGGGCGTCGAGCGCGGCCTCGTCGGGGCCGGCCTGGGGAGGTCGTGCAACCATGTGGTTGTAGATTAGCGGACGTGGCGCCGGTGCGCAAGGACGCGGTCAGGGCGCGCCGCCCGGGCTCAACCCGGCGGGCGGCCGGCCGAAGGGTGCAGGGAGCAGGAGGCCCGCATGTGCAGGCGCTGGACGTCCATGTGGAGCAACGCAGGGGGAGCGGCGGCGGTCGCCGCGCTGGTCGGAGCGGGCTCCGCGTCCGCCGAGGAGCCTTTTGCGCGGGTGAAGGCGGCCCCCGCGCCGCGCCGCGCCGCCCCGGCGGCAGAGGAGGAGGCGCCCGCGCCTCCGGCTGCCTTCGCGCCCGACCGGCCGAGCCTGTCCAACGCGACCGGCCGGGTCCCGGCGGGCGCGGTGATGGTCGAGCTGGGCACCAACCTCAGCGGCGGCGGCTGGACCGGCGACGGGGCCTCGGTCCGCACCGGGCTGCTGCCGGCCCTCGAGCTGCGGCTGCGCCTGCCCGGCCTCGCGCGCGCGCCGGGCCCGCGGGGGCCCGTCGACGGCGCCCCCGCGCGGGTGGGCCTCAAGGTCGGCGGTGGCGACGCCGGCCCGGTCGCCTGGAGCCTGATGCCCGAGCTGATCGCCGATCCCGCCGGGCCCGGCGGCGCTGCCGCCCTCAACCTCGGAAAGGGCCTCGGGTCGTTCGGGCTCTTCGCCAGCGGCCGGGTCGACCTGCTGCCGGGGGCCGCGCCGCACCCGGCGGGCGGGGCGGGCCTCGGCTTCGCGCCCGGCGCCCTGAGCGTCTACGGGCAGGCGGGCCACGACGGTCAGCCCTTCGCGGGCGGCGGCGCGGCGCTGCTGCTCGCGCCCCAGACCCAGGCCGACGTCGGGGTCGACGTGGGCCTCGACGGCACCCGCACGCTGCACATGGGCCTGTCGGTCCAGCGCTGAGGGCGCCGCCGGGCGGCGGTCGCCGGCGAGGGGGCTGCGCCGGCGGAGCCGCTCATCGGGCCGCGCCGGCGGAGCCGCTCAGGGGGCCTCGCCCGCGGTCGGCGGCGGGAGCGCACCGGACCTGGCCGGTGCCGGGGCCTCACCCTCATCGCCTGCGGGGGGCAGCTCGACCGCAGCCTCAACGGCGGTCGGGTCCGCCAGGACAGCGTCCAGCGCGTCGTCTTCGGAGAGGACGCCCGGCGCGGAGGCTTCGGCTTCGGCCGCGGGCGCCGCAGCGGCCGGCGGTGGGTCGACCGGCGCGGAGGCCTCGGGCGCCGCGGCGGCCGGCGGCGGGCCGATCGGCGCCGGGGCGGGCCGCGGGAGCGGCAGCCCGGCGAGCTCACGCAGCGGGTCGAGCACGGGCGACAAGGCGAAGGACAGCCGCGCCGCCATCCGCGCGGCGGCCACGCGCGCGGGGACGCCGCCGGCCGGCGCGGGCGGGGCGTC
>JBJONS010000424.1:0-2608 GCA_046051725.1 Pseudomonadota bacterium
CGCAGCGACCAAGCCCGGGCGGGCGGCGATCCCGCCGCAGGCGGAGCGCCGACCGGGGCCCGCGGGCGAGCGCAGAGGGCGGCCGCCGGCGCCCCGAGGGCCCCGCGCACCGCTTAGGTTCGGCGCCTGCGCCGCCCGGCGGCGGCCACCCCCCGGAGCTCCGATGTCCGCGACCGCCCTCATGCACCACACCCAGCTCGGCCCCCAGCACATGGCCGGCAACGGCGGCGTCGGCCGCTACGTGCTGTTTCCCGGCGACCCGAGCCGCGCCGAGCGCATCGCCGCCCGCTTCGTCGACCGCCAGACGGTCGGCAACCCGCGCGGCCACACCGCCCACATCGGCGCGCTGGTCGGCGAAGACGGCGTGCGGGTCGACGTGATGGCCATCGCCAGCGGCATGGGCACCGGCTCGACCGAGGTCATCTTGCACGAGCTGCTCAGCGTGGGCGCCCGCCGGGTGCTCCGGGTCGGCAGCTGCGGCGCGATGGTCGACGGCGTGCGCCCGGGCGGCGTGGTCATCGTCACCGGCGCTGTTCGCGACGAGGCCACCACGCACCACTACGCGCCGGCCGGCTACCCCGCGGTCGCCAGCCCCGACTGCGTCGCCGCCATGACCGCCGGGGCCGCCGCCGCGGGCCTCGAGGCCTGGACCTGGCGCGGGCTCTGCCACACCAAAGACAGCCTCTATGCACGAGAGTTCGGGCACGGGCCCAACGGGGCCGAGAACCTCCGCTACAAAGAGTGGCTCAGCCGCTGCGGGGTCGCGGCCTCGGACATGGAGGCCAGCGCCATCTTCGTGATGTGCGCGACCTGGGCGCCGGCGCCGCTCGGCCCGCTGTCGGCCGGCCCCGATCGGGTCCAGGGCGGCTGCGTGCTCGCGGTCTACGCCGGTCACGACAGCGACATGCACCTCGACGAGGGCGTCGTCGAGCAAGCCCAGCAGCGCGCGGTCGAGGTGTCGCTCGCCGGCGTGCTGGCCTGGGCCGCGCAGGACCGGGCCGCAGGGGCCTGAGCCGGGCCGCGGCGACGACCAGGGGCAGGTCGGGAGGCCGCTGCCGGTGGCTGTTTTCGCCCATGACTGAACTTCTGATAAGGAGTATTATGTCAAGTTACCACAGGGTGCGGCGGCCGAGGGGGCCCGGCGTCTCTGGGCAGCGGCTGCGGTCGCCGCTGAGCGCCGCGCGCCGCGCGCCGCTCGGGCGGACCGGCGCCGCGGAGCCGTTGGTCTCCGCGAAGCTTTGGGCGGCCTGCGCCCTCCGGCCGCGCTACGGGGCCGACCCGCCAGCCCCGAGGTCACCCATGCGCCGCGCCGCTCTGCCCTTTTTGCTCGGGATCGCCGCGTGCGGCGGCAAGTCCGATGACACGGGCGCCAGCGGCGCCGACTTCGACGCCTACGTGGCCGCGGTGTGCCGGGTCAGCTCCACGTCGAGCTGCGACGAGCAGATCTACGCCAACTGCGCCATCTACATCACCTTCGACTCCGAGGCCGAGTGCGCGGGCTTCTATGGGCTCATCAGCCAGGGCTGCCCCGGCGCGCTCACCTGGATCGAAGAGCACCCCGCTGAAGTCGCGGCCTGCATCGAGGCCTATGACAACTTCGACTGCGAGACCGACGCCTTCTGCGACGAGTCCGGCGAGCAGTCTTCGACCTTGGTGGAGGCCTGCGGTCCGGTCGAGGCCGGGCTCGACGAGGGCTGCGGCGGCTGATCGGCGCAGAGGCCGCTGATGGACGCGAGGCCGCCCCGACGAGGCGGCGCGGGTCGCTGTCACCCGGTCCTCACAATTGACCGAAGGGCCGGGGGCCCCGCCCGCGCGCGCTTGCTACGCTCGGCGGGCATGAGCAGCCCCCCCTTCGCCTCCCCTGCCCTCGCCCCCGGTTCAACCGCGGGGATCCGCGCGCTGCGCACCTTTTGCTTCAGCCTCGCCGCGCTGTGCTCGCTGTCGGCGGGCACCCGGCCGCCGCCGACGCCCGACCGCATCCAGGCTGATGTCAGCGAGAACAATGGCGTGCTCATCGATCTCGGCGGCGCTTGCCTCGAGGTCGCCGGCTGCACCGACCGGCGCAGCGTCTTCGTGAACACCGCGGCGCTGGGCATCCCCGGGCAGCCCGGCGGGGTCTGGCTCTCGTACGACTACGAGCAGCTCACCCGACCGCTGACCGAGGCCGAGCTGCTGCACGAGCCCGAGCTGAGCCTCGCTGTGCGCCTGGTCATCAGCGAGGTGGGCGCCGACCGGCTGCTGTACAACCGCTTTGGCCTGCTCGAGGCCATTGGCATCCTGTACACCGTTGACAACCGCCTGGACCGCGACGTCTACGATCCGCTCGACGTCGCGATCGCCCCGGTTTTCGAGGGCTGCGGCGCTGGCGGCAGCTTCGCGACCTGCGCGAACGCCGACCAGTACCTCGGCATGGCGACCTGGCGGGCGCTGAGCCCCCGCAGCCGCTATCGGCCGGCCCTGCTCGAGGCCGCGGTCGACCGCGCGGTCATCGCCTGGTGGCTGCAAGAGAACGCGCTGGTCGATGACTTCACGCACGGGGCGACCAACTACGTCCACCGCTGTGGCGGCGCCGCGTATGGCATGACCACGCACCACTGCGATGGTCACC
>JBJONS010000425.1:0-8752 GCA_046051725.1 Pseudomonadota bacterium
CTCACCAAGCTGCAGATCATGCAGCAGGCCGGCGTGGCTGCCCTCGCGCAGGCCAAGAACATCAACCAGGCCGTCGTCTCGCTGCTCAACTGAGCTCGATTCGCCCTGGCCAGCGCACCGCCTCCCCTCGGGGGCGGTGCGCTCGTCGTCTCCGCCTCCCGCTGCGCGCGCCCCGGCGCGCCAGGCCGCTCCCCTCCCCGCTTAGGAGCCGTCCCCCATGGCCATGACCGTCCGCACCAACGTGCCCTCCCTGCGGGCCGCCGGTCAGCTTGGGGTCACGCAGCTCTCGCTCACCCGCACGCTCGAGCGCATCTCCAGCGGCCAGCGCATCAACCGCGCCGCCGACGACGCTGCGGGCCTCGGGGTCGCCACCTCGCTGCGCACCGACGTGATCTCCACGCAGCAGGCCATCCGCAACTCGAACGACGGCATCTCGATCATCACCACGGCCGAGAGCGCGACCAACGAGATCACCGACATCCTCCAGCGGATGCGCGAGCTGGCCATCCAGAGCGCCTCGGGCACCCTCGCCAACGAAGAGCGCAGCTACGTCCAGGACGAGTTCACCGAGCTGCGCAACGAGGTCGAGCGCATCGCCGCGGTGACCGAGTTCAACGGCGTCGCGCTGACCGACGGCTCGCTGTCGGGGCTCAACGTCCAGGTCGGCATCCAGAACGCCTCGTCGAGCATCATCCGCATCTCGCTCACCGATCTGACGACCATCGGCCTCGGCATCTCGGTGATGGCGCTCGACTCGATGGCGAACGCGCTCACCGCGCTGTCGGTGCTCGACACGGCGCTGAGCTCGGTGAACGCCCACCGGTCGCGCCTAGGCGCCGCCCAGAACCGGATTGACGCCGCCATCGACAACTCGACGGTCTACATCGAGGCGCTGACCTCGGCCGAGTCGACCATCATGGACGCCGACTACGCGGTCGAGACCTCCGAGCTGACCAAGCTCCAGATCCTGCAGCAGGCCGGCGTCGCCGCGCTGGCGCAGGCGAAGAACATCAACCAGGCGCTGATCTCGCTCCTGTCCTGAGCGCGCCGGGCCGCGGTCAGGACCGCAGCCGCAAGCCCACCGTGCGCGCCGCGGCTCCCCTCCCCTGCTGGGCGCCCCCGAGGCCGGGGCCTGCGGGGTGCGCAGCGGCTCAGCTGCTGCCTTCGTCCTCGGCCTCGTCGGCCTCTTCCGGCTCGTCCACGCCGGTGAGCCAGCAGCCGCAGCCCCGGCAGGTCAGGAGCTTCTGGCCAAGCTGGACGTCGTGAATCACCTGCGGAGGCGCCGAGAAGCGGCAGTGCGCGCAGGCGCCGCCGACCAGCGCGACCAGGATCGGCTTCTTGCGGTCGCGCAGCTCGTCGTACGGCCGCCGCAGCTCGGCCCGGAGCTGGGCGTGCTGGTCACGCCGGGCCACCACCAGCTCTTTGTGGCGGAGCTCGAGGTCAGGGCGCCGGCGCCGCTGGCCGTCGAGGCTGTCGCGCAGCCAGGCCTCGGCGATGCCCTTGCGCTCGACCGCCTCGGCCCGGGCGGCCACGAGGCCATCGGCGGCCTCCATCTCGGCGAGGATGGCGTCGTCGAGGGTGTTGAGCTGGGCGGCGAGCGTGTCTTGCTGGTGCAGGGCGGCGGCGTAGTCCATCAGCGCGCCGGCCTCGAGCTGGGCCTTGAGGTTGCGGCCGCGCTCTGCCGCGACCTTGCGCTGCTTCTCGAGGCCAGCCTGGCGCTCGGCGCAGGCCTTCGCGTCGGCGTCGACGCGCTGCACCTCGGCCTCAGCGGCCTGCACGCGGGCCTTCGCGCGCTCGACCTTGGCGCTCAGCTCGCCGGCCTCGCGCTTGAGCGCGTCGAGCTCGGTGTCCATGCGGAGCAGCGCCGCGACCGGCAGCAGTTCAAGGTGCACGAGGTCTCCTGGCGCGCGAGGCCGCCCCTGCAGGGCTCGGTCCGGGTAGGCCCACCAGGGCTTGAACCTGGGACACTCCGGTTATGAGCCGGGTGCTCTGACCAGCTGAGCTATAGGCCCATGGCCGGCCCGGCCCCGCAGGGCGGCGGTGCGCGACAAGCGGCGTCTAACCGAACGGCGCGGCGGGCGGGCGCCCGTCTCCGCTCAGCCGTCGATGTAGGGGCGGAGGCGCCCGCTGCGGCCGGGGTGCCGCAGCTTGCGCAGCGCCTTGGCCTCGATCTGGCGGATGCGCTCGCGGGTCACCTCGAAGTCCTGCCCGACCTCTTCGAGGGTGTGGTCGCTGAGCTCGCCGATGCCGAAGCGCATGCGCAGCACGCGCTCTTCGCGGGGGCTCAGCGTGGCGAGCACCTTGCGGACGGTCTCTTCGAGCGCGCCGCTCAGCACGTTGTCGCCGGGGCTCGGGGCGGTCTTGTCCTCGATGAAGTCGCCGAGGTGGCTGTCCTCTTCTTCGCCGATCGGGGTCTCGAGGCTGATCGGCTCTTTGGCGATCTTCTGGATCTTCAAGACCTTATCGACCGGGATCTCCATCTTCTCGGCGATCTCGTCGGGCGTCGGCTCGCGACCCAGCTCTTGGAGCAGGTGGCGCTGGGTGCGCACCAGCTTGTTGATCGTCTCGATCATGTGGACCGGGATGCGGATGGTGCGCGCCTGGTCGGCGATCGCCCGCGTGATGGCCTGCCGGATCCACCAGGTCGCATAGGTCGAGAACTTGTAGCCGCGGCGCCACTCGAACTTCTCGACCGCCTTCATCAGGCCGATGTTGCCCTCTTGGATGAGGTCGAGGAACTGCAGGCCGCGGTTGGTGTACTTCTTGGCGATGCTGACCACGAGCCGCAGGTTGGCCTCGACCAGCTCACCCTTGGCCTTCTCGGCCATGCCCTGGCCGCGGCGGGTCTCGCGGGCCAGCACGCGCAGGGTGTCGGCGTCGATGCCGATGCGCTCCTCGATCTTGCGGACCTTGCGCAGCTGGCGGCGGACCCGGCTGTCGAAGTCGGCCCAGCGCTCTTCCGAGATGCCCGTCTCTTCAATCAGCTCTTTGCCGCCGCGGTCGGGCGTGCGGCGGACCTTGCGGATGAGCCGCCGCAGGTCGGCGACCTGCACCTTGGCCTCGCGAGCGACCTTCTCGATCTCGCGCTCGAAGGTGCGGATCTCGTCCCAGGCCTGGCGCAGCGCCTTCACACCGTCGTGGAGCATCTTCTTGGAGATGTCGAGGGTCGAGACCGACTCGCGGAGGCGCTCGCCGATCGTGACGATCTCGGCCTCCATCTCCTCAACCTTGCGCTTGCTCGTGCCGCGCTGGATCTCGCGGCGGAGCTCGTTCATCTCTTCGACCAGCGCGAAGACCTGGGCCCGCTTCTCGACGAGCGAGTAGCCGTCGCGGGTGCGGACGCGGCGCGGCTTCTTGCCGCCGCGGATGGCCTTCTGGCAGCGCTCTTCTTCGTCGGCGACGAGCTGATCGACGATGGTCAGGGCGTAGGGGCTGGTGAGCACGTGCAGCTCGACGAGCTGCTCGCCCTCTTCGATGCGCTTGGCGATCTCGATCTCGCCGTCTTTGCTCAGCAGCGGGACCGCGCCCATCCGGCGGAGGTACATCCGCACCGGATCGTTGGTCTTGAGGAGGTTCGGATCCTCAGGGCGCTTGTTCTCTTCGGCGATGCCCTTGCGCTCTTCTTGCTCGCGCCGCCGGACCGCGGTGACGACCTCGATGTCGTTCTCGCCGAACATGATCATCAGCTCGTCGAGCTGCTCGGCCGAGATGAGGTGGGTCGGCAAGAAATTGCTGACCTCTTCGTAGGTCAGAAAGCCGCGATCTTTCCCGAGCTGGATCAGGGGCTCCATCTCCTTGTCCAGGTCCTTGTCCTTCAGCATCGGGCATCCTTGGGGGCGAGGCGTGGGGGGCGGAGACGGTCGGCGCGCCGCGGGGGTGACACGGCGGCGAGGGGGCTGCGCGACGGAGATCGGGGGCGCGCGGGAGCAGGCAGCGCGCGCACCCCTGTGAGGCACGCCGAGACTAACGTCCTGGACGCGGTCTTCGCTATGATTGCGGGCCCGCGGTGCCGGGACGCTTGAGCTGGCGCTGCAGGTCTTGCTTTTCGCGCAGCAATTCAGTGTATCTTTGCCTGTCCTGGCCGGGGTGGCAAGTCGCCAGGGCGGCCTCGACCTCGGCAAGCCTCCCCTTGATCCGCGCGAGCAGGCGCCGGCCCACGATCTCTCGGAGGGCTGGCGCCGCTTGCTCTCGGGAGTAGAGCCCGGGGTGGCTCGAGGCCGCCACGCGCAGGATGCCCTTGAGGTCGTCATCCTGGAGCTGGTCCAGCACAGCGGGCAGCAGCGCGCCCATCACCAGCTGGGCCAGCGCCCACTGCACGGTCGGCCGGTCCGAGATCAGCGGCGGGTCGACCTCGGCGAGGACCGCCAGCGCCTCTTCGGGGAAGTGCAGGACGATCCACAGCAGGTGGTTCAGATCGCGGTCGCCGCGGAAGCGCACCGGCGCGCCGGCGGGGGCCTGCGGCGGCCGTCCCTGGCGGAACATGGCCTCGCGCAGCGCCCGGCTCGAGGGGCCCAGCACCGCGGACATGCGCTCCAGCACGCTCTCTTGGCTCGCCGCGTTGAGCCGCTCGACGTAGGGCCGCAGCTCGCCGACCACCGCCTCGAGGCCCCCGGGGCTGGTGCCGTGCCGGTCGGCGGCCCGGCGCAGCAGCAGCTCGATGAGCGGCGTGCTCAAGCCGAGGGCCTGGGTGAAGGCCTCGGCGCCGTACTTGACGATGAACTCGTCGGGGTCCTTGGCGTCGCCGATCTCGAGGCGGCGGGGCTCGATGCCCACGTCGAGGAAGAGCTCGAGCGACTTGACCGCGGCCCGCTGCCCTGCCTCGTCGGCGTCGAAGAGCGCGACCACCTGGCGGGCCAGCGGCGCGATCATCCGGGCGTGCTCGGGGGTGAGCGCGGTGCCGCAGGTGGCCACCGCCTCGCCGAAGCCGGCCTGATGCAGGCTGATCACGTCGAAGTAGCCCTCGACGACCAGCAGGCGCCCGGTGCGCTGGGCCGCCGACCGGGCGTGGGACAGGCCGAACAGCACGTTCGACTTTTTGTAGATCGGCGTCTCGGGGCTGTTGACGTACTTGGGGGCCTCGCGGTCGCGCTCGTCCTGCAGCTCGGGCAGCGAGCGTCCGCCGAAGGCCACCACCCGCCCGCGGGCGTCCTCAATCGGCAGGATGACCCGCCCGCGGAACAGATCGTAGGCGCCAGGGCCCTTGTCGCGGCGCCGGACCAGGCCCGCCTCGACCGCTTGGTCGATGGGCACGCCCTCAGCGGTGAGCGCGCTGAGCAGGCCGTCCCACTTCGCCGGAGCGAAGCCGATCTTCCAGCGGTCGATCGTGTCATCGCCGATCTTGCGCTGGGCGAGGTAGCGCAGGCCCGCGCGCCCCTGCTCGGTGGCCCGCAGCTGCCCGCGGAACCACTTCGCAGCGAAGTCAATCAGCTCGTGCAAGCTCGCCCGGTCGCGCAGGCGCTGCCGCTCTTGCGGGCTCATCTCGCGGTCATCGACCCGCACGCCGACCTGGTCGCCGAGCTCTTTGACCGACTCGATGAAGCTGAGGCCGCGCGTCTTTTGGATGAAGGTGAAGGCGTCGCCGCCCTCACCACAACCAAAACAGTGGTAGATGCCTTTGTTTGGCACGACCGAGAAGGACGGGCTGCGCTCTTGGTGGAAGGGGCAGAGCCCCATCCAGCTGCTGCCCTTCTGGGTCAAGCGCACCGTCTGGCCGATCAGCTCGACGAGGTTGACCCGCTCGCGGATGACGTCGATGAGCTCACGAGCGACCACGACGACCCCCGGCGCGACCTAACCCGCCGGCCCCCGCCGGGGCGCCGGGAGGGCCGGGGCGCGCTCAGGCTTGGGCGGCGCGGGCCCGCAGGCTGCCCGCCGGCACGCGGACGTGGTCGGCGACCCGGGCGACCGCCGCGCCGAGGCTCTGCAGCTTCTCGACGAGGCGGCCGTAGCCGCGGTCGAGGTGGTAGAGCCGGAGCAGCTCGGTCTGGCCGCCAGCGGCGAGGCCGGCGAGCACGAGGCTGGCGCTGGCCCGCAGGTCGGTGGCCATCACCTCGGCCCCGGTCAGGGGCGCGGGGCCGCTGACCCAGGCGGTGTTCCCGTCGATGCGGACCTCGGCGCCGAGGCGCAGCAGCTCGGCCACGTGCATGAACCGGTTCTCGAAGATGGTCTCTTTGATCACCGCGCCGCCCTCGGCCTGGGTCATCAGGGCCATCCACTGGGCCTGCATGTCGGTCGGGAAGCCCGGGTGCGGGCGGGTCTCGATCGACACCGGGCGCAGCGGGCCGCTGCGGGCGACCCGGACGCCGTCGGCGGTGCGCTCGACCAGACAGCCGGCGTGGCGCAGGGCGTCGAGCACCGGCGCGAGGTCGTCGGCCCGCGCGCCCACCACCGTGACGTCACCGCCGGTGATCGCGCCGGCCAGCAGGTAGGTGCCGACCTCGATGCGATCCGGCAGGATGCGGTGGGGGGTCCGGGCCGGCTTGAGCGCCGGGACGCCGTCGACGTGCAGGGTGCCGGTCCCCTCCCCTTCGATGCGAGCCCCCATCGCCCGCAGGAACTGCGCCAGATCGATGATCTCGGGCTCGCGCGCCGCGTTGTGGATGGTGCTGCGCCCATCGGCGAGCACGGCCGCCATCAGGATGTTCTCGGTGCCGGTCACCGTCGGCATGTCGAGGTGGATCTCGGCGCCCTTGAGGTGCTCGACCCGACCGACCACGTAGCCGCCGCTCAGCTCGAACTTGCAGCCCAGCGCCTCGAGGCCCTTGAGGTGCTGGTCAATCGGCCGCACGCCGATCGCGCAGCCGCCCGGGAGGCTGACCTTCGCGTGCCCGGTGCGCGCGAGCAGCGGCCCCAAGGCCAGCACCGAGGCCCGCATCTTGCGGACGACGTCGTAGGGCGCCTCGCTGTAGACCACCCGGCTGGTGTCGACCCGGAGGCGGCCGAGCTCGGCGTCCTCTTCGGTGGCCAGCGAGGGGCAGCCGATCCGCCCGAGCAGCGAGAGCGTGAAGCTCACGTCGACGAGCTCGGGCACGTTCTCGATGGTGTGCTCGCCGGGCGCGAGCAGGGTGGCGATGAGGATGGGGAGGGCAGCGTTCTTCGCGCCGGACGCCATGATGGAGCCGCGCAGCGGAAGACCGCCTTCGATGACGAGCTTGTCCATGCCGGGGAGGCCTCGGGTGGGGCGGAGGGGGCGGAGGCGGGGGCCCGCCGCGCGCTCGGGGCGCGGACCGACGGGGGAGGAGCGGGCCGCGCAGCTATGGCGCGCCCTGGGCGGTCGCAATCGCCCAGAGCGCACCGCGCGCGCGGCCCCCCCGCCGCCGCGCGCCGAGCAAGGACCGTGCCGCCGACGCGATGCTCCACGTCGGCGGCCAGCGCGGCGTCCCTCGGCGTTAGGATGCGCCCCGTGCCCGCCTCCCCTGCCCCCTCCGCCCTCGACGCGACCGCAGCGCTGGGTCGCGGCGTGGTGCTTCGGGGCGCTGATCTCGCCGGACGGGAGCTCGCCCACCTCGATCTGACCCGCGCCGACCTCAGCGAGTGCAATCTCCAGGACGTCGATCTCCGCTCGGCCCGGCTCACTGGCGCCCGGCTGCGCGGCGCAGCGCTCGGCGGCGCGACGCTGGCCGGCGCGCGGGCGCGGGCGGCGGACCTCGAGGGCGCCGGGCTCCGGCGGGCCGACCTGCGCGGGGCGGATCTCTCCGCCGCGGTGCTGCTGGACGCCGATCTCCGCGGGGCCCAGCTCGACGGCGCCCGCCTGCGCGGGGTCGATCTCCGCTTCGCCGACCTGCGCGACGCGGACCTCCGCGGCGCCGATCTCGACGGCGCGTGGCTGGACGGCGCCCAGCTCCTCGGCGCCCTGCTCGATCCGGGCGCGCTGGGCCGGGTGCGCTGGGGCAGGGACTCGACCCTCTCCCCTGAGGAGCGCGAGCTCCGCGCCCGCCTGCGGGCCCGGCCCGCCCCCGAGCTCCGCACCGATGCGTTGGAGAGCCCGACCGACGGTCCCCTCCCCTCCCGGATCCTCGCCCGCCTCCGCCCGGCCTTCCTCCGCCTCGCCGAGCTGCGGCGCGCCTGGTCTGCCGAGCGCGCCGTGCGGGCCGCCGCCGAGGCCAGCGCCGAGGCCGAGCGCGAGCAGCGCCGCCTCGATGAGATCAACGCCCGGCGCGCCCGGATCGCCCGCAAGGCCCAAGAGGGGGACGCGCCCCGCCAGGTGCGCGCCCGCAAGGCCGAGGCCAAGGCCCGCGCCGCCCGCCTCCGCGGCGAGCTGCCCACGCTCGCGCCCCACAGCCCCCGACCGCCGCTGCGCACCGAGGCGGATCGCCTGCCCGTGATCGCGGCGCTGCGGGCTGGCGCCGCGCTGCTGCGCCAACGGGAGCGCGCGCAGGCCGCAGATCCCCTGGTAGAGGCCCGCCTCGGCGCGCTGGGCCGTGCCGCCCGCCTGCGCGGCCTCGAGGCCGAGGCCGACGTCGCCGCCGACCTGGCCGGGCGCGCCGCCGCCGAGGTCGAGGACGCCGCCGCTGATCTCGAGCGGGAGCTCGAGCGCCGGCGGGCCCAGCGCCGCAGCCGCTGGCTGGCCGATCACCGCCGCGCCGACCGCGCCCTGCGCCAAGAGGCCGATCAGCTCGCGGCCCTCAACGCCGAGCGCGCCGACGCGGTCGCGCGCACCGCCGACGAGGCCGCCCGCGCCGCCGCCTTCGACGCCGAGCTGGTCGAGCTCGAGGCCGACCGCGCCCACGCCGCCGCCGCGGCGGGCCGCGCC
>JBJONS010000426.1:0-25217 GCA_046051725.1 Pseudomonadota bacterium
CGCGCGACCGACGCGAGGCGCCCCGCGGGCGGCCTTCGGCCGGTCGGGCGCAGCCCGACGCAGCCGGGCGGGCGGCGATCCCGCCGCGAGGCGGAGCGCCGCCCGGGGCCCCGGCGCCCCCCGGCGGGGGGCCGGCCCGGAGCGCAGCGGAGGGCGCGCCCCGGCTGTGGGCTGCGCTCCGCCCGTTAGATGCGGCCGGCCCGCGGGTCGACCTGCGGGCGTGGAGTCACCGAGATGAGCCGCGCCTTCGTCAAAGAGGACGAGGGGGAGGCCCGCGCCCTGCGGGTCGCCCCGCCCCTGCCGCCTGGGGTCAGCAACGTCATCACCCCATCGGGCGCCGCCGCCTTCGCCGCCCAGACCGCCGCGCTGCGGGACCAGGCCGAGGCGCTGTCGGCCGCCGGTCGGCTGGGGGATGGGGTGGCGGCGGCCCAACGCAAGGCCCTGGACGAGGAGCTGCGCTGGCGCGAGGACCGCGCCCAGACCTTCGTGATCACCGCGCCACCCGATGATCCCGAGGTGGTGAGCTTCGGGTGCGCCGTCGAGGTCGAGGGCGCGCGCGGGCGCCGCTGGCTGCGCCTGCTCGGGGTCGATGAGCTCGGGCGCGCCCAGGGCGCGGTGTCTTGGCGCTCACCCGTCGGGAGCGCCCTGCTGGGCGCTGCGCTCGGCGATGAAGTGGCGCTGCGCACGCCGGCCGGCGAGGAGCGGGTCGAGGTCTTGACCATCCGCCCGGCCTGAGGGCGCCCGGCTTGGCTTGGGTGAGGCTGCAGGGAACCCACAGGCCAACCCAAGCCAAGGCAGCCGCTTACTCGAGGTAGGTGTAGCCCTCGAGGCCGCGCTGGAACATGGTGACCAGCTGGGCGCTCTCGGAGACCGAGATGTCGTTGCGCTTGACCGCCGCTTCGCAGGCGGTGCGCACCCGGCGCATCAGGTCGCGCCGGCTGTACTGCACGTAGTCGAGCACCTCGTTGACGGTGTCGCCCTCGACCACGTGCTCGAGGCGGTAGCCGCCGCCCTCTTGCAGGGTGACGATGACCGCGTTGGTGTCGCCGAAGAGGTTGTGCAGGTCGCCCAAGATCTCTTGGTAGGCGCCGACCATAAAAGCCGCGAGGAAGTACGGCTGGTCGTCGACCAGCGGGTGCAGCTCGATGACCTTCTTGACGTCGTGCAGGTCAATGAAGCGGTCGATCTTGCCATCCGAGTCGCAGGTGATGTCGGCGAGCACGGCGCGGCGGGTCGGCTTCTGGTTGAGCCGGTGGATGGGGACCAGCGGAAAGAGCTGGTCGACCGCCCACGAGTCGGGCATCGACTGGAAGACCGAGAAGTTGCAGAAGTAGGTGTCGGCCAGCGCCTCGTCGAGGGTCTCGAACTCGTCGGGGACGTAGTCGAGCTTCTGGATGACCTTGGCGATCTTGCCGGTGATCTGCCAGAACAGCGCCTCGGCCTTGGCCCGCTGGCGCAGGTCGAGCAGGCCGAGGTTGAACATGTTGAGCGCCTGCTCGCGGTCGCCCAGCGCGTCGTGCCAAGCCGCCTGGTAGTTCTTGACCGTGATCCCCTCTTTCATCGTCTCTTTGAGCTCGTGGATGACGTCGGGGTCGTCGTCGGTGACCTTGATGTTGGTCTCGGCCGTCGGGTGCTCGCTCACGCCCAGCACGTTGAAGACGAGGACGGCGTGGTGCGCGACCATCGCGCGGCCCGACTCGGTCACGATGTCGGGCTGGGGCACCTCGGCCTCTTCGCAGGCCGACTTGATCGCGGACACGACGTCGTAGGCGTACTCTTGGACCGTGTAGTTGACCGAGCTGTCGAAGTTGGTGCTCGAGCCGTCATAGTCGACGCCCAGGCCGCCGCCGACGTCCATGTACTTCATCTTGGCGCCGAGCTTGCACAGCTCGACGAACATGCGGCTGGCCTCTTTGAGCGCGGTCTTGAAGCTGCGGATCGCGCTGACCTGGCTGCCGATGTGGAAGTGCAGCAGCTCGAGGCAGTCGAGCATGCCCTCGGCGGCGAGCAGGTCGACGAGATCGACCATCTCTTGCACGGTGAGGCCAAACTTGGCCTTGTCGCCGGTGCTCGCCTCCCACCGGCCGGCGCCCTTGCTGGCCAGCTTCGCGCGGACGCCGAGGTGCGGCTTGATGTTGTGCTTGCGCGCGACCTGGATGCAGGTGCGGACCTCGGAGAACTTCTCGATGACGATGATCGGCGTACGACCCAGCTTCTGGGCCAGGATCGCCGTCTCGATGTACTCTTCGTCTTTGTAGCCGTTGCAGACGATGAGCGCCTCGGGGTCATCCATCATCGCGAGCACGACGAGCAGCTCGGGCTTGGAGCCGGCCTCCATCCCCAGGTGGTAGGGCCGGCTGATGCGCACGATGTCTTCGACGAGGTGCCGCTGCTGGTTGACCTTGATCGGGTACACGCCGCGGTAGTTGCCCTGGTACTCGTACTCTTTGAGCGCGGTGCCAAACGCCTCGGCCAGCGTGCGGATGCGCTGCTCGAGGATGTCAGGGAAGCGGATCAGCAGGGGCAGGCCCAGCTCGCGCGCCTGCAGGTCGTCGACCAGCTCTTTGAGGTCGGCGAAGAGCGCCGTGCCCGTCGGCGCCACCTCGAGGTTGCCCTTCTCGTTGATGCGGAGGAACTCGCGCCCCCAGTTTGGGATCCCGTAGAGCTCGGCGCTGTCGTTGGTGTTCCATCCACGCATTTCGGTGAGACCTCCAAGGGGGCACGGGGCGTTGAGCGGGCCCACGGCGTGGGCCGGGGGTGTGCCCGAGGGGCGGGCCGGGGTCAAGGGCGCGTTCCTATCCCGCGCTCCCCCGCCGGCGGCCCCCGCTGGTGACATCAATGAAACAACGAGAACGCGCGCCTGCACGTCATCCTCAACGGAGACGCGCAGGCGCGCGGACATGCGTTCAGCGGAGGGCCCAGCCGGCCGATCTTCAGCTGCCGAGGTTCAGCGGCTGAGGTTCAGCTGCCGAGGTTCAGCGGCTGAGGTTCAGCGGCAGACGTTCAGCGGCCGAACTGCAGCAGCGTGCCCTGCTGGGGGTTGTGGAAGCCCCCCGCGGCGAGCAGGCCGACGCCGCGGGCGCACTCGCGGGCCCACTCGACCGCCTTGGGGTCGTCGCCGGTGAAGGTCAGGCGCAGGTCGTTGGCCTTGAGGATGCCGAGCCACAGCTCGCCCTGGGCGTCGGTCTGGGCGGCCGCGGCGAGCGCGGCCCAGGCGGGCTCGGAGGCGCTGGCCACCGCGACGGCGACCTGCACCGGGCTGCCGTCGACCTTCAGCGTCAGGCTGCCAGCGGCGTCGAGCGTCGCCTCGGTGCTGATCTCGACCCGCCAGCCGCGCGAGGACAGGGCGCGGGCGACCTCGCGGGTCGGGGGGAGCTTCGCCTTCTTCACGAAGGCGTGGAAGTGCTGCGACATGGGCGCTCCGGATCGAGGGACGGGCCCTCGGGGAAAGGCGGGCCGCTCGTCTATCCCGCCGCTGGCCGCCGTGCCTGGGCTCAGGCGGGGCTGATCGGCAGCGACCGCCGCGGCGCGGCCGCCGGGGTGGGCTCGGGGTCTGTGGCCTCAAGCGCCTGCTTCCAGGCCGCGAAGCTCAGGCCGCCGGCCACCGCGTCGCGCACCGCGAGGCCGGTCGCGCTGCCGCCCTGGGCCAAGCGCCACTCGACCCAGGCCCAGCGCGCGCTGGTCGGCCGCAGCTCGGCCGCGCCGGCGAGGCCCCGCTGCAGGCGGTCGATGCGCTGCTCGACGACCTTGATGCCGGCGAAGGGGTCGTTGACCATCGGGGTGTTGCGCTTGGGCACAAAAGGCGCGACCCCGAGGGCGACGGGGTGGATGTTCGCCATCTCTTTGGTGAAGCGGATGAGCTCGTCGATGTCTTCGTCGCCCTCGTCGGGCACGCCGAGCATCATGTAGACCTTGACCACCTTGTAGTCGAACTGCCGGGCCCGCTCGGCGACGGTCAGCAGGTGGGCCTCGGTCGTGCCCTTGCTCATCGTGCGGCGCAGGCGCTGGCTGGCCGCGTCGCTGGCCACGGTGAGCGTCTTGTAGCCGCCGGCCCGCAGCAGCCGGGCGATGTCGGGCTTGAGCGCCACCCGATCCGCCCGCAGGCTGCTGACCCCGACCTCGCGGCCGCTCTCGACGATGCGCTCGAGCAGGGCCGGCAGCTCGGGGTGGTCCGAGATCGCCGCCCCGACCAGCCCGACCCGCTTGGCCTCGTCGGGCACGAACCCGAGCACCGAATCGGCGCTGACGAGGCGCATCCCGCCGTTGGTGCTGCGCCGCATCACGCAGAAGGTGCACTGCCGGTGGCAGCCCCGCTCGCCCTCGATGAGGAACATGTCCGAGAGCTCGGCCTCGGGCGCCAGCGTCGGCCCCCGGGCCGGCAGGCGCTGGTCGCTGGCCTTGGCGATGGCCGGCAGCGCGTCGCCTTGGCGGGCGGGCACAAAACCGCCCGGCGTGCGCTGCACCAGATCGAGCAGCTCGTCGTAGGGGCGCTCAAGCGCGGCGAGGAACACGTCAGCGACGGTGTCTTCGACCTCGCCGAGCAGCATCGCGTCGACGAAGGGCGCGGCGGGCAGCGGGTTCGAGAAGGTGAGCGGCCCGCCGAGGATGATGATCGGGTCGTGCCGGCCGCGGTCTTGGCGCAGCGCGGGGATGCCCGCCAGCTCGAGCGCTTGGACGAGGCCGGCCAGCTCGAGCTCGTAGGCGAGGCTGACCCCGATCACCGGGAAGCGGCCCAGCGGCGTCATCGTCTCGTAGGTCGGCAGCCCCTCGCGGCGGCGCTTGGCGCCGTCGAGGTCATCGGGGAGGAAGGCCCGCTCGGCCGAGATGCCGGCCTCGCGCAGCAAGTGGAGCACCCACTGAAAGCCGAGCGAGCTCATGCCGGCCCGGTACGGCGAGGGGTAGAGCATGGCCGCCCGGGGGCCGCCGAGGCGCAGGCGGGGCCCGCGCTCGCTGGCGAGGCGCCGGGCGATGTCGGCGGCCTGGCCTGCGGGGGCGGCGGCCCGGTCGCGGGAGCGGGCGGCGGCGCCGGCGGCGGGCCGCTGGGGGCGGTGGTCGGGGGTGCGGCGCAGGGGGGGCTCCGGGCTGGTCGCGCGCTCTACCGCAGCCGGGCGCGGCTGGCGCGTCTCCGCCCTTGACCTGTCCAGAGCCGACAGGGAATGGATAGAGCCCGGGTCCGCTCTGCTCGGTCCGCGCCCCGCGCGGCGCTCCCCCCGCCGCTCACCCCTCCGCCCGCCGCGCCGCCCCGGCGCACCCGGTGCCCCATGCCGCAGCCCGCCTCCGCGCGCCCCCGCCGCGCCCTGGCCCTGGCCTCCGCCGCCCTGGCCGTCTGCGCCGCCCTCGCGCTGGCCGCGGCCCCGCCGGTGGCCGCCCAGCCCGCTCCGGCGGGCCCGCCCCTGCCCGATGTCAGCGTGCCCGCCGCCAAGGTGAGCAGCCAGCGCATCGAGTACGACCTGCGGCTCGGCGACAAGGTCGTCGGCAAGCGCGAGGTCACGGTGCGCCACGTGCCGGGCCCCGGCGTCGAGGCGCCCGAGACCCGCATCCTCGAGAGCTGGACCGAGATCCAGGCCGAGGTCGCCGGCAAGCTGATCAAGGTGCGGCAGCGGGCCACCGCCCGGGCCAACGGCAGCCGCCTGCAGTTCACCGCGGTCAACGACGAGAACGGCCGGATCAGCGAGGTGCAGGGGCGGCGCCTGGCCGACGGCCGCTGGCTCATCACGATCATCGACAGCTCGGGCAGCCGCAGCTTCGAGTACCGCAAGAGCCAGGTCGACCTCTGCACCCTCGACCTGCTCGACCCCGAGCTGCACCGGCGCCTGATCGACCGGCCGACCGCCCGCCTGCTGCTGGTCGAGACCGGCGATGTCGTCGAGGGCCCGGCCAAGGACCTCGGCGAGGCCACCCTCAAGGTCGGCGGCGTCGAGCTGCCGGTCAACCGCTCGACCTTCACCCCGAGCGAGGGCCGCCTGACGATGGACTGGAACCTCGAGGGCCTGCTGGTCGCCTACGAGATCGGGTTCCTCGGCCAGCGGCTGAGCGCCCAGGTGCGCACCCCGCCGGCCCCGCGGGTCTGGGGCGAGGTCGCGGTGCCCCTGCGTTTTGGCGCCGGGCGCGAGGTCGGCGAAGGAGAGCTCTGAGGCCACGGGCATGGCGCTCCTTCCGACGATAAGCGGGTCGCATGTCTGCACCTGGCAAAGCTCACGACACCAGCCACATCCTCCAGGCCCTCGGCGTCAACGCGCTGATCGCCATCATGAAGGGCATCGCCGCGGTGGCCACCGGCTCGGGCGCCATGCTCGCCGAGACGCTGCACTCGGCCAGCGACTGCGCCAACCAGGGGCTGCTGCTCTTTGGCGTCAAGCGCGCCCAGCAGCCCCCCGACGCCAGCCACCCGCTGGGCTACGGGCGGGCGCTGTACTTCTGGTCGTTCATGGTCGCCCTGCTGCTGTTCACGGGCGGCGGCGTGTTCTCGATCTACGAGGGCGTGCACAAGATGATGCACCCCGAGCCGCTGACCAACGTCGGCTGGGCGGTGGCCATCCTCGCGGTCAGCCTCGTGCTCGAGGGCGCCTCGACCTGGGGCAACATCAAAGAGCTGCACGCGCGGCGCGGGGCGACGCCCTTCTTCCGCTTCCTGCGCCAGACCAAAGACAGCGATCTCATCGTCGTCTTCGGCGAGAACGCCGCGGCCACACTGGGCCTCGCGCTGGCCCTGATCAGCCTGCTGCTGGCGGTCCTGACCGGCGACCCGCACTGGGACGGCGCGGGCAGCGCGGCGGTCGGCGTGGTGCTCATCGGCGTGGCCATCTTCCTCGCCATCGAGGTCAAGAGCCTGCTGGTGGGCGAGTCGGCCGACCCGGCCATCGAGGCGGCGATCCGCGGGGTGGCCGACGGCTCGCCCGGGGTGCGGGCGGTGCTGCGGGTGCTGACCATCCAGCAGGGCCCCGGCGAGGTGCTCGTGGCCATGAAGGTGCAGCTCAGCCCCGGCCTCGACACCGACGGCGTCTACGACAGCATCAACACCTTCGAGAAGGCCGTGCGCGCGCGGGTCCCCGAGGTGCGCTGGCTGTTCGTCGAGCCCGACCGCGAGGCCTGACCGGGGTCGCGCGGGGGGCGCGCCGGGGCCAGGGTCGAGCGCCTCAGCGCCCGCCGCTGCTGCGGCGCAGCTCGAGCAGCATCCGGGTCACGCGGGTGCTGCGCTCGTTGCTGTCGTGCCGGTCGGGGTGACAGAGCGCGAGCAGGTCTTGCAGGAAGGGCATGAGCGCCTTGCCCGCGTCTTGGCTCTCGTTCTTGATGCGGGCCATCTCTTCGCGCAGCGCGCGGGAGGTGACGCGCAGCTCGTCATTCTCGCGCAGGGCCATCTCAAGCCGCCGCTCGAGGTCGGCCGCCCGCAGGTCGGGGCCGCGCCGCTCGGCCACCGCCGCCCGGGCCTCGGCCTCGGCCAGCCGCCGCCGGAGCTGCGCCACCTCATCGACCCCGCCGCGGGCCGGTCCTCCGCCGGGGGCGCCGGTCGGGGCCTCGTGGGGGCTGTCCCAGCTCGGCGCGCCGCGGGCGGTCCACGACGAGGCGGGCTGGGCCCGGCGCGGCGGCGGGCGGATCGGCCGGCCGGGCAGCGTGAAGTGGATGGTGCCGTCGAGGCGCACGGCCATCACGCGCTCTTCGACGACCAGGCGCTCGGCGGCCTTGGCCGCGTCGACCGCGCTCACCTCGAGGATGGCCGCCAGGTCGTGGGCCGCGAGGGGGTAGCTCTGCTGCTCGAGCACGGCCATGACGTTGTGGACCAGCCAGTCAGGCCGTTGGGTCATCCAGGGCTCCAGGCGCGCGGGGGCGTCGCGCGCCCGAGGGTACCAGACCGCCCGGGCTCCGGCGAGCCCACCGGGGGACTTCGGGCCACGATGACCTTGTGCGCGTCATCCTCGCGCAGCTCAGCCCACGCCCTGGGCGCGCAGGTGCCGCTCAGCCGCCGGCAGGCCCCACCAGGGCACAAAAGGGAAGCGGTGGTGGGCGAGGTGGTAGCCGAAGTGAAAACAGCTGAGCAAGCTCCACCAGGTCGGGGCGCCGCTGCTGCGGGCCCGGTGGTGGTCGGCGAAGGGCCGGGGCCCGTCGTGGTGCGGCAGGTAGGTGCCGAAGACGAAGAGCTGGGCACTCGACAGCAGCGCCGGCGCCGCGACCAGCAGCCAGAGGTCGAGGGCGGCGAGGCCGAAGCCGAGCTGGCCGATGTTGAAGACCACGGCGATGATCGCCACCTGCCACCAGCGCAGGTAGCGCCGCTGGAAGGCCAAGAACCAGCGCACCGGCCCGGGGTGGGCGCCGTCATGCCAGTCGGGATCGGCGGAGGAGGCCGGGGCGGCGTGGTGGAGGTGGTGGGCCACCCGCAGCGCGCGGAAGGAGAAGGCGGCGTAGAGCCCGGCGCAGGTGGCGCCCAGCGCGTCATTGAGGCGCGGGCGGCCCGGCGCGAGCACGCCGTGCATGGCGTCGTGGGCGCAGATGAAGACGCCGGTGCACAGCCAGGTGCGCAGGGCGACCAGCGGCAGCGCCCAGATCAGATCCGCGATCTGGAGGGGCTCTGGGCGCAGCAGCGGCGCGAGGCTGAGCGCCCAGCCGCCGAGCAGCAGGGCGCAGAGGGCCACGCCCTGCAGCGCGCCGGGCGGCGGCGGGGTCGGGGCAGCGGTCGGGGCAGCGGTCGACGCGGGGCCCATGGGCACCTCCGGTCGGGGGCTATCTCTGTGCAAACCCCGTGCACTCCGGGCTCCGGCTGGAATTGCGCGCCGCGGCGGCGCTGGCGGCTCGGGGGCCGGTCGCGTGGGCGATGTCGGGTGCGCGGTCCTGTGTCGTCGCGTGCGTTGACGCCGGGGGCGGGCCCCGCCCCCGGGCCCCCGGGGCCAGGGGCCTGCGCGGCCCCTGGCGACCCCCGCCAAGGGGGGCCCGCGCGCCGCAACTGCGCGGCGATGCGCCGCGCAGCGGCGCGCAACGGCCCCCCTTTGGAAACCCCCCGAGCCGGCGCGTTTTGGGGTGCGGGTGGGCGATGAATGAGTCACCGCGAAGGCCTCGGCTGCTGCCGGGACGAGGACTTCCCCATCGGGTGGCTTCGAGCGGATCAGCCTCAGCCGGGTCAGATCCCGAAGCCGACGCCCCAGCCCTGCTGCGTGCCCTGGGCCATGACGAGGCGGCTCCAGTTCAGCGACAGGCGCACCTTCGAGACCCGCACGCCGGCGCCGGCGAACACGCTGTACTCGTGCAGCGCGCCGCTCCACTTGTCGCGGTCGCCGGCCACGTACCAGCCGGGCACCACGCCGACCGAGGCGTCGAAGACCTTGGTGTGCAGGTAGGGCGAGAGCACCCAGCGCAGGGTCGTCGCCGAGCCCAGGTCGATGTTGTCGTAGCTGAAGGTGTTGTAGGCCAGCTCAGGCCCGGTGCTGATGCCGACCGGCTTGAGGAAGGGGCCCATCATGTTGCCGACGCGCACGTCGTAGCCCTGGACCCCGCCGAGGATGTACGAGCCCTGCACGTAGACATCGCCGACCATGTCGGCGCCCTCGCGGTCGTTTTGGTAGCGGATGCCGCCGCGGGCGCCGAGGCTGGCCCCGACGAAGGCCGCGCCCTGCTCGCCGAAGACGACGGCCGAGAGCACCGGCCGGGCGTAGGGCGACTTGTCGTAGGGCCCAGCGAAGATGCCGGGCCCGGCGTCTTCTTTAGGCGCGGCGGGCTCGTCTTTGTCCGGCGGAGGGGGCGCGGGCGGGCCCTCTTCGGTGTCGGGGCCGGGCTCGCCGGTCGGGAGCTCGTCTTGGGCGGCAGCGGGGGCCGCGAGCAGGCCGAGGCTGGCCAAGCAGAGAGAGAGCAGGGCGGCGCGGGTGTGCATGGGGCCTCCGTCGGGCGGGCTCAGGGCGCTTCGGCCTCGAGCTCGAGCAGGTTGAGGTACAGGAAGCTGCCCTCGAGGCGGTCGAGCTCGAGGTGCAGCCGGCCGCGCGCGTCGGGCACCAGCCCCGTCAGCACCGCGACCTCGCGATTGTTGCCGTCGTATCCGTACGCGCCCACGTCCGCCCCGGTCGTGGTCAGGCTGGTGGAAGCCGGCGGCCCGCCTCCAAACACCACAAAGCCCGTGCGGCGCACCTCGGCCGCGTCGGCGCGGCTCGAGAACAGGCGCAGCGTGTAGGTCGCCGCCGGATCGAGGCCGCTGAGCGTGATCCCCGCCGGGTCGTCGGGGTCGCCGGCGTAGAAGAAGTCGCCGGTGGCCTCGGGCACCGCCATCGTGCCGAGCAGCTCGCCGGGCGGCGCGCTCAGCCCGCCGTTGCGCAGGCCGTTGGCGCGAAAGCCGCCGCTGAGCACCAGGTCGACCGTCGTGGCCGCGCCGGTGGTGGTGACCAGCCCGCGCAGGGCCTCGCCGGCGTGGGCCTGCTGGCCGCCGCCCAGCGGGTGCCAGCTGTTCCAGTGGATGCCAAAACCGTCGGGAGAGGGCGCGGGCGCGCCGTCTTCGGGGTTGCTCGGGCCGAGATCGACGCGGAGGTAGCTGCCCGGCGGGGGGCCCGCGGGCAGCGGCGCCGTGGCGGCGGGGAGGGCCGCGGCGACCGCGGGCAGCACGACGCTCTCCCACAGGGCGTAGCCCTCGGGCGAGAGGTGCAGCCCGTCGTCGAGGAACAGCGCGGCCTCTGGTGGCTCGCCCCGGGCGAGGAAGGCGGCTGGCACGTCAATGTAGCGAAGCGAAGGGTGCAGGGCGCTCAGCGCCTGCCAGCCGGCGTTGACCTCGGCGGCGGTCGACCAGAGCGCCCAGCGGGCCGGCGTCGGCGTGATCCCGATGTAGAGCAGCGGCGCCCCGGGCGCGGCGGCGTGCAGCTGCTCGGCGACGCAGCGCAGGTCTGCGAGCACCTGTTCGGCAGGGCGGCCGTCGCCCACGTCGTTGGTGCCGGCGAAGAGCAGCAGGCCCGCCGGCCGGTGCCGCAGGATCAGCGCGTCGGCGTGGGCGGCGAGGTCGGCGGCCCGCGCCCCGCCCACCCCGCGCTGCAGCGGGTCAAAAGCGCTCAGCGCCCGCGCGGCGCCCCGCCAGCGGCGCACGCTGCTGCTGCCGGCGACGAGCAGGCCGCCGGTCGGGGGCGGCGCGGCGTCGTCTTGGGCGGTGTAGGTCGCGACCACGCCGGCGAAGGGGTCGTCCCCCACGTCAATCCGGTCGCAGGGCGCGTCATCCCAGGGCAGGGGCGGCAGGGGCTCGGCGCTGTCCCCGTCGGCGCCGTCTGCTGCTCCGTCGGCGCCGTCGGCGCCGTCGGCGGCGCCTCCTCCCCCGTCGGCGCCGCCGGCGGCGCCTCCTCCACCTGGCCCCTCGCCTCCCCCGTCGTCGGCGTCGCTGGCGTCATGGGCCTCGCTGGCGCCCCCTCCGCCGCCACCGGCCGCGCCCTTGTCGGCGGCGCAGGCCGACAGCGACAGCCCGCCCACAGCGATCAGCCAGCCGCAGGGCCGGGCGGCGCGGCGGGCGGGCCCCACCTCAGGACTCCGGCTCGTCGAGCTCCAGATCGTCCACCTCGTCGAGGTGCATCCAGAGGCCGGCGATGGTCGGTTGGGCCCGGAAGCGGGCCGAGAGGGCCGGCGGCAGCTCGGCGGCGAGCTGCTGGGCGAGGCGGGCGGCGTCGCGGGCGGCCTCGTCGGCCTCGTCGGGCGGGGCGATCTGCGACATCAGGGCCCGTGCCCGCAGCGCCCAGGTCCGCAGGCCGCGGCTGCTGGCGACCAGCGCGGCCTGGCGGGCGCAGGTGAGGGCGGCGTCGAGCTGGCCCATGGCGGTCCAGGCCTCGCCCATGACCAGCAGGACCTGGGTGCGCCGGGGCAGGTGCAGCCCGCCCAGCTCGGCCTGCACCTCGCCGAGGAGGACCTCAGCGTCGGCGGTCTCGCCTTGAAGGCACCGCGCGTGGGCCAGGGTGGCCCGCAGGGTGGGGCCGTAGCGCTCGGGGTCGGCCTCGTGGGCGGCGCGCAGGCCGCCGCGCAGCTGCTCGACCGCCGCCTCGACCTGGCCGCGGCGCAGGGCCAGCCGCCCGCGGGCGAAGCGCGCCGCCACCAGATCGGCGCTGACGCCGAGCTCTTCGCCGATGGCGAGGCTGGCCAAGAGGTCGGCGTCGGCCTCGTCGAGCAGGCCGGCGTGGAAGCGGGCCGAGGCCCGCACCCGCAGCAAAAAGGCCTCGCCTTCGCGGAAGAGCGCGTCGCGGGCCAGCTCGAGCCCGGCCTCGGCCCGCTCGAGCGCCGCCCCGTACTCGCCCTGCCAGATCAGCAGCTCGGCGAGGTTGCCCATGACCACGGCGCCCGAGCGCTTGTTGCGCAGCTCGGCGTGCAGGCCGCCGGCCTCTTCGAGCCCGCGGGTGGCGGCGCCGATGAGGCCGCGGCTGGCCTGAACCGCGGCCAGCGCGATCAAGACCTGCGCCCGGCTCTGGCGGCGGTCGGGGCCGTCGGCCCGGGCCAGGGCCTCGCTGGCCAGGCGCTGGCAGGCGTCGAGGTCGCCCGACTCCCAGGCGAAGACCGCGAGGCGGTGCAGCGCGTCGCAGGCGGTGGCGTCGTCGCCCTGCGCCTCGGCGCCCCCGAGCACCGATTGCACGACCGCTTCGGCCTCTTCGGTGTGGCCGAGGCGGCGCAGCACGCTGCCCAGGTCGAGGCCGGCCCGGCCGGCGAGGCGGTCGTCGCCGCTGGCCAGCGCCGCGCCCCGCAGCGCGAGCATGGCCTGGTGGGCGTCATTCCAGCGGCCGCGGTTGTAGGCGATGGCCCCGCGCACCTGCAAGATCCCCAGCCGCGCCGCGCCGTAGTCGGCCGCGTCGAGCGCGCGCTGGGCCTCGCGCTCGAGAGGCCGGGCCCGCTCGGCCAGGGCCTCGGCCTCGGCCAGCAAGCTGCGCTCCCAGAGGCCGACCGCCGCCTTGACCAAGAAGCGCCAGGCCTCGGCCCCATCTCCGCCCCGCCGCAGGTGCTCGCCGATGGCCTCGGCCAAGGCGGGCGTGGGCGCGCCGCGGGCGGCCAGCGCGCGGCCGAGCCCGAGGTGCCAGGACGCCCGGCGGCTGCTCGGCATGTCGCGGTAGAGCACGTCGGCGATGCGCTGCTGGGCGAGCTGGTGGAAGACCTGCAGGCTCAGGTGGCGCTCGAGCAGCAGGCCGCGGTCGACCAGGCCGTCCACCCGGTCGAGCGCCTCTTCTTCGTCGCCGGCGCCGACCACGTCGAGCAGCACCTCGAGCTCGAGCTCGGCCCCGTGCACGGCCAGCGCCTCGAGCATGGCCCGCTCTTGGGGCGTGGCCCCGGCGAGGCGGCGGGCGACCGCGGCGCGCACCGCGGCGGGCAGCTGGGCGTCGACGTCTCCGACCTCGGTGGCGGCGTCTTCGCCGAGCTCATCGAGCTCGTCTCCTTCGCCTTGGGCCGCGCGGGCGGCCCCCTCGCGGCGGGCGCGCAGGGCCTCGGTCAGCAGCAGCGGGGCCCCGCCGGTCTCGTCGTAGAGGCGCAGGGCCTCGGCCGAGCCGGCGGCCGGGGCGGCCTCGCCGAGCACGGCGGCGCACAGCTCGTGGACCTCGCCGGGCGAGAGGGGCCCGAGCTCGAGGCGCAGCGGCGGCTGGCCCAGCTCGGCCCCGTCGCGCAGGCCGCGCAGGTTGGGCGTGGGCAGGTCGGTGCGGGCCGTGCCGAGGATGAGCAGCGGCAGCTTGTCGCGCGCGATCAGGGTGCGCGCCAAAAAGCCGAGCAGCGCGGTGATCGGCGCAGGGGCGTGGTGCAGGTCGTCGAGCGCGACGATGTTGGGGCCCTCGGCCAGCAGCTTGTCGAGGGCGAGGCGCACGCCGTCGAAAAGGCGGTAGCGCAGGTCGCCGGCGACCCGGCCCTTGCCGCCCTCGAAGGCGGCGATGGCCTGGTTCAGCTCGGTGGGCACGCCCGCGCCCAGCTCTTTGCCGATGTCTTCGGCCACCCGCAGCAGCGCGCCAAACGCGCCCTCGCTGGCGGTCATCCGGGCGGCGTGCACGGGGATGCCGATCTGGCGGGCCTGCTGCAGCGCGAGGCGGAACAGCCGGGTGCGCCCGACCCCGCTGGGGCCCTCGATCAGCAGCACCCCGCCTTGGCCGCGGGTCAGGGCCGAGACGGCGTCGTGGAGCAGCTCGCGCTCGAACGCGCGGCCGACCAGGGGCGGCTCCCACTCGCGCTCGTCGGTGATGAGGCCGTCGAGGGGGGCGGCCTCGGCCCGCTGCAGGGCGAGCAGCACCTCGTGGGCCGACTGCGGGCGGTCGCGCGGCTTCTTGCGCAGCAGCCGCAGGCAGATCTCGTTGAGGTGGCCGGGCACGCCGGGGATCATCGCGCTCGGCGGCACCGGATCGACGTCGCGGTGGGCGGCCAGCCAGCCGGCCATGTCTTTGGCGGCGAAGGGGCGCCGGCCGGTCAACATCGCGTAGAGGATGACCCCGAGGCTGTAGAGGTCGCCGCGGTGGTCGATCGGCGCGCCGGTGAGCTGCTCGGGCGAGGCGTAGGCCCAGGTGCCCACCAAGGTCGTGCTGACGAAGGCGTCGCCCTCGGGGTCGAGCTCTTTGACGATGCCGAAGTCGGTCAGCTTGCAGCGGCCCTGGGCGTCGAGCAGGATGTTGCTCGGCTTGAGATCGCGGTGCACGAGGCCCTTGCGGTGGATGTAGGCCAGGGCCCGGCAGATGTCGGCGAGGCTGTCTTCGACCCGGGCCCAGCGCTCGGCGGGCGTGATCAGCTTCCACGAGCGGATCTCAGAGTGCAGGTCGCGGCCCTCGACGTACTCCATCGCGAAGTAGGGGTGGCCGGACACATCGCCGTAGTCATCGACCCGGATGATGTTCTCGTGCCGCAGGCGGGACAGGGCGCGGAACTCGCGGCGGAAGCGCAGCTCGCCGGTGTCTTTGCGGCTCGACTTCAGCACCTTGAGCGCGACCTCGCGGCCGTCGGGCCCGCGCACCAGGGCGACGTGGGCCATGCCGCCCGAGGCCACCCGCCGCAGCAGCGTGTAGCGGCCGATCACCGCGCCCGGATCGAGCCGCAGGTCGCCCAGATCGAGCGCGCCGTCGTCGATGGGCGGCGCCGCCGCCTCGCCCGGCGGCAGCTCGGGGGCGGGCACGCGGCGCGCGGGGCTCTGGGGTGCGACGGGCTCGGGTCCCACGGGGCGGCCTCCGCGGGCATGGTAGCCCAGCGGGGCCGGTGGAGCCGAAGATCAGGCGCCCGCGCGGGAGCTCGGCGGGCCCCCGCCGCCGTCCGGAGGCGCGGGGTGGGCCCAGCGCCGCAGCAGCGCCGCCGGATCGTGCACCTGCTCGGCGAGGCTCGCGCGCAGGCGCTCGAGCGCCGCGCTCGGGGCCGCGCGGGCGCCCTCGCCCTCGGCGCAGAGGTGCAGGGCCGGCAGCCGCAGCCCGGCCATGGCGGGGTGGGCGGCCCGCTCGACCGCCTCGTCGGCCGCGTCCAGCGCCGCCGGGTCGCCGGCCCGGGCCAGCGCCGCCGCGGCGTCGAGCGCGATCAGCGCCGCGGCCACCGGGTTCGGCGCCGGCGGGCGGGCCAGGGCCGCCCAGGCCTCGGCCGCCGCCTCGGCCGGATCGGGGGTGGCGCGGGCCCGCAGGGCGGCCACTTGGCCGATGGGGTCGTCGACCCCGACGAGGCCGCCCTCGGGATCTGCCGGCAGCAGGGCCAGGGCCTCTTCGGACAGGCCGAGCGCGCAGAGGGCCCGCGCGACCGCCGCCGCCGCCAGCCAAGCGCCGGGCCCCACCAGCGGTCGGCCCCGCAGCGCGCCGGCCGCCCGCCGGGCGAGGCCGCGGGCTTGGCTGGGCTGGCCGCTCCAGGCGCCGACCAGCGCGCCGATCCCCTCGGCGCGGGCCGCCTCGGCATGGGCGCCGCCCACCTCGGCGAGCACCCGGGCGGCGTCGCGCGCCCGGTCGGCGGCCACCGCCCACGCGCCCCGGGCGAGGTCCAGCTCGGCGAGCTGCAGCAGGGCCTGCCCGAGGGCGGCCGGGCGGCGGGGCTCGCGCAGGCTCAGCTCGGCCTCTTCGAGGTGAACCCGCCCCAGGGCCAGATCGCCAGCGGCCAGGGCGCGCAGGGCCTCGGCCGCCCGGGCCTCGGCGGCGACCGCGCCCATGCCGGCCTCGGCGCCGATCGTGCGCATCTGCTGGATCAGCGCGGCGGCGGCGGCGTGATCGTCGAGGGCCAGCTCGACCCGCACCAGGGCCGCGGCGGCGCTGGTCCAGGTCGGGTCGCCCGGCGCGAGCCCGGCCACCGCGGCCCGCAGCTCGGCGGCGGCGGCGGGCAGCGCGCCGGCCTGGGCCCGCAGCTGGCCGATCCCGGCGCGGGCCTGCAGCAGGGCGTCGGCGTCACCTTCGTCGGCCGCCGCGCGGGCGCAGCGCTGCCAGGCGTCGAGGGCGGCCTCGACCTCGCCTCCGCGGTGCAGCAGCTCGGCCTCCATCCGAAAAAGGCGCTTGCGCGCCGTGGTCACCGCGGCCGGGGGCATCGAGGCCTCGGCGCGGGGCCGGGCCTCGGCGGCGAGGCGCACGAGCTGGCGCAGGGGGTCGAGCTCGCCCTGGCGGGCGGCGCGGGCCGCCGCGTCGAGCAGCAGGGGGTAGGCCTCGGCGGCGGCGCCGGCCCGCAGCAGGTGGCGGGCGATGACCGCGCCCAGCGGCCCCGGGCGGCGGCGCGAGCGGCGCAGCAGGGCCTCGCCTGCAGCGCGGTGCAGGCCCTCTTGCAGCCCCGTGGGGATCAGGCTGTAGAGCAGGTCGCGCGGGCGGTCGGGGCGCAGGCGCAGCTGCTCTTGGCCCTCTTCGACCACCCGCTCGGCCAAGGCGGCGGCGATGAGGTCCTGCGCGCCGCGCTCGACCTCGGCGATGGGCAGGCGGGCGATCTCGTGCAGCAGCGGCAGATCGACGGGCAGGTCGATCACCACCAGGGCGTCGAGCACCGCCCGGGCGCCGCCGGGCAGCTGGGCGAGCCGGGCCGCCTCGCCGCTGCGGATCCGCTCGGGCAGGGGCAGGGGCTCGTCGCGCAGGTCGTCGAGCGGGCGGCCGGCGCGCAGCTCGCCGTCGGGGCCGCGCAGCAGCCAGCCCTGGCGCACCAGCAGCTCAATCTGCTCTAAAATGGCGCCAGGCAGGCCGCTGCGCTCGACCGCGAGGCGGTGGCCCAAGGCCGGCGCGGCCTGGCCCGAGACCCCGGCCGCCCGCAGCAAGGCCACGCAGGCCCGGGCGTCGAGGCCGTTGATCGGGTGGTGCTCGGGGCTGACCCCGGTGTCGGCCCCCGAGCACAGCCGGGCGATGCGCCCGCCGGGGTCGGACAGCGAGGCGATGACCAGCAGCGGCTCGCCGCCGATGGCCAGCTGCAGGCGCACGAGCACCGTCAGCTCGTCGAGGTTGGCCTGGTCGATGTGGTCGAGATCGTCGATGAGCAGGGCCCACGGCCGCCCCGCGCTGCGCAGGGCGAGGCGCTCGCGGGCGCTGCCGCCCCGGGCCGCCGCGCCGAGCGCCGGCACCTGCTCGCAGAGCGCCTCGAGCAGCTCGCGCTCGCCGCCGCTGGCCAGCGACACGCCAAAGCCGGCGCGGCGGGCGTCCTCGGCGAGGGTCTGCAGCAGGGCGGTCCGGCCGCTGCCGGTCGGGCCGCGCAGCAGCAGCAGGCCCCCCTCGCCTTGGCGCAGGCGGCCGAGGCGGGCCATCAGCGCCGCGAGCTCGGCCTGCCGTCCGAAAAGCGCAGCAGGCACGCTGTCTTCCTCTCCCTCGAGCGCCCGCAGCACCTGGCGGGCCGAGGCGAAGCGCTGGGCGGGGTCCTTGCGCAGCAGCCGCATGCAGATCTGATCGAGGCGGCGGGGCACCCGCGGGTCGAGCTCGGCGGGGCTGCGCGGATCTTCGGTGAGGTGCCGGTTGAGGTAGCCGGCGATGGTCTCAGCCTCGATCGGGCGGCGGCCGGTCAGCAGCAGGTAGAGCACGGCGCCGAGGCTGTAGAGGTCGGCCCGGCCGTCGACCGGCGCGCCGGAGATCTGCTCGGGGGCCATGAACGCGACCGTGCCGACCAGCCGCCCGACCTGGGTCAGCTGGGTCGAGAACTGGCCGCCGGGGGCCTTGACCACGCCGAAGTCGGTCAGCTTGGGCCGCCCCTCGCGGTCGAGCAGCACGTTGCTCGGCTTGATGTCGCGGTGGATGAGGCCGCGCTGGTGCACATAGTCGAGAGCCTCGCACAGGCCGCGCAGCAGGGCGCGCACCCGGGTGAAGCGGTCGGGCGGGGCGGTCTCGGCCCAGCGCGACAGCAGGCCGTCGAGGTCGGTGCCCTCGACCAGCTCCATCGCGAGCCAGGGATAGAGGCCCTCTTTGCCCGCGCCGAACACGGCCACCACGCCGGGGTGGCGCAGCTCGCGCAGGGTCATGAACTCGCGCTTGAACCGGCGCTCTTCGTCGCTGTCGGTGCGGCCGGGGTGCAGCACCTTGAGGGCCACCGCGCGGCCGTTGTCGTCGACCGCGCGCCAGACGGTGGCCATGCCGCCGACGCCGAGCACGCCGTCGAGCCGGTAGGGGCCGACGCGATCGCCGGTCAGCGGAGGGAGAGCCTCGGGCATGGGCGGAGCCTACAGGGTCGGCCCGGGCCCGGGGTGGGCCGCGGCGGAGGCGACGCCGGGCACGGGACCCCCGCGCGGCGGGGCCCGGCGGCGGGCGGCGCGGGCCGGGGCGCCGGCGGCGCGCTCAGGGCGCGGGCTCAGGGCGAAGGTGGGGTGGGCACCGGCGGGGCGGCGTCGCCCGCGTCGCGATCCGACAGCGAGGGATCGCAGAGCATCAGCCAGACCGAGCTGCCGCCGTCGGCGAGCACGAGGCGGGCGTTGCGGCTCGGCGCGGGGTCTTCGGGCGCGGTCTGCAGGAAGGGGTGGGTGTTCTGCTCGAGCCGGCAGACCAGCCACTCGACCTTGACCGCGCCGAGGCCGCGCTCGACGGTCTCTTTGCAGCCGGTGCGCCGGCGGCGGGTGCCCGACCAGCAGGTGTCTTGCACGCTCTGGAGGGCGAAGCGCTCCCACTCGAGCTCGATGGCCTTCTCGCGGGCCCGCCGGGTCTCGAGGTGGGCCGAGCTGGTCTTGGCCTCGGCCTCGGACACGCTGAGGTGGGCGGCGTCGAGCGCGCGGGCCAGCTTGCGCTTCTCTTTGTCCAGCACGTCAATCTGGGCCATCGCCTCGGCGAGCTTGCGGTCGGCCTCGCGCAGGCTGGCCTGCTGGACCTCGATCTCGGCCTTGAGCTTGCGCAGCTCGGCGAGCACGGGGTTCTTGCCGCCCGAGGGGTCCTTGCTCGCGGCGAGCACGGCCTCGGCGCCGGCCAGCCGCGCCTTGTCGAGCTCGAGCTTGCGGTCTTGGGCGCGGATGCGCTCGCGCTCGGCGAAGTTGGCCTCGACCTCGGTGAGCTGGCGGCGGTGGACCTCGAGCAGCTCGTCTTTTTCGGCCCGCCACTTGCGCTGCTCTTCGATGCGCTCTTCGAGCATGTCTTGGCGCACGCCGTCGTAGGTGGCGCGCTCGGCGTCGATCAGGGCCTGCTGCTGGCGCAGCTCCCAGCCCATCACGCCGGCGGCGGCCCAGCCGGCGATGGCCAGGGCGAGCAGCCCGCCGGTCAGCGCGAGGCGGCCCGCGCGGGCGGCGCGGCCGGGCGCGGGGGCGGCGGTCGGCGGTCGATCGGCGCGGGGCAGGGCGTCCTCGGCGGGGCCGCGGGAGCGGCGGGCTGCGGGTGGGCGGGCGGCGGGGCGCCCTTCGACACAGGAGCGGGCGGAGCAGCGCGCAGCAGGGCGCTCTCGGCGGGCGGCGGCATATGCGGCCGCCGGGACCCGGGCCAGCCGGCGGGCCCGCGATAGGCGCGGGGGCGCCGGCGCGGCGCGGGAGGGCTCGGTGGCGGACTTCATCCTCGCACACGACGTGGTCGAGGCGCCCGGCGCGGCGCCCACCCGCACGGCGGTGCTCGGGCACGGCATCCTCGGCAACCGCCAGAACTGGCGCAGCTTCGCCCGGGCGCTCGTGCAGCGGCGGCCCGAGCTGCGCGTGATCACCGTCGACCACCGCCACCACGGCGACTCGGTGGGGGCCCCGCCGCCCGACACGGTGGCGGCCTGCGCGGCCGACCTCGAGCGGCTCTGCGCGCACCTCGGCCTGCGCGCCGATGTGCTCATCGGCCACTCCTTCGGCGGCAAGGTGGTGCTCGAGGCGGCGCGGCAGCGGGCGGCGGCCGGCGCGCTCGACCCGGCGCTGACGGTCTTCGTGCTCGACGCCCCTCCGGTGCCCGGGGTGGCCGCCGACCGCGACGATCACGAGGTGGCGCGGGTGCTGCGGGCGCTCGCCGCCCTGCCCCAGCCGCTGGCCGAGCGGCAAGACGTGGTGGGATTGCTGACCCAGCGCGGGTTCTCGACGCCCCTGGCCCGGTGGATGACCACCAACCTCGGCAAGGCGGCCGACGGCTGGCGCTGGCGCTTCTCGATCGACGCCTGCACCCGGCTCATCGAGGACTACTTCCAGCTCGACTACATGGAGCTGCTGGCCACCCCGCGGGCCGGGCTGGTGGTCCACCTCGTGCGCGCGGCGCGCAGCGACCGGTGGAGCCCCGCGCTGATCACCGCGCTGGAGGGCCTGCCCGCCGGCGCGCCCGGCCGCCTGCACCTGCTGCCCGACGCCGGCCATTGGCTGCACGCCGACAACCCCGCCGGCCTGCTCGACCTGCTCGATCTCGAGCTCTGAGCGCCCAGCGTTGGCGCCTGCGCCGCCCTGCGCGCTCGCCCGCGGGGCCGGTCGGGGCGCCCGCGCCGCGGGGCTCCCCGACCGCGCGGGCTCGGCCGCTGCGCGGCCGGCGCTGCGCGCCGCGCTCCGGGCCTGGCGGGCGCCTCGCGTCGTCGGGCGCCGACCGCGCAGGCGGCGCTGCGCCCCCGCGGCGGGCCGACCATCGGCGAAGATGACGTGCTGATGGTTATCATCGCCAACTGGCACAAAGTGACAGCTTAGGCCCCCGGGGCACGGGCCGCGCCCCCCCAGATCGGGCATACTCCCGAGCCTGCGCACCCGCGCGCCGCCCTCGGAGCCGCCATGCACGCCCCGGCCCAAGCCCTCGTCCGCGCCGAAGTGGGCGCCAAGGCGACCTCGACCCACGCCCCCGAGCCGGGCGCGAGCAGCGCCGCGTCGACGCGGGGCCCTGGCTCGCTCGTGGGGGGCACGCGCAGCGCGCCGCCGATGGGCCCGCCCGCCGATGGGCCGAAGCCGGCGGCCCTGGCCGCCGACGCCGAGCTGACCCAGGTGCCGATCGGCCTCGTGCAGCCCGGGCTGCAGATGAAGATCCCCGCGGCGAGCGACGCCGAGATGATGCGCCAGCGCGGCGGTCCGGTCGAGTCGCTCGGCGCCACCCGGCCCGCGCTCGAGCTCGGCAGCTTTGGGCCCGACGTGCAGGCGCTGCAGCGGGCGCTGATGGCCGCCGGCGCCCACCTCGTGCCCGACGGCATGTTCGGCGTCGAGACCCAAGACGCGCTGGTGGCCTTTCAGCGCCAAGCGGGCCTCGCCGCCACCGGGGCGGCCGGCCCCGAGGTCTGGTCGGCCATCGACCTGCACCAGGGCGCGGCCAGCGGGGGGCTCGAGGCGCCCAGCCTCGTTCCGGCGGGCCCGGGCCAGGCCAAGGCCGACCGCGGGCGGCAAGGCGCCGACAGCGGGGGCGGTGGAGGGGGTCGGTCCAGCCTGACCGACGGCGCCGGCGGCGGTGGCTTGGACGGCGCGCTCGGCGGGGTGCCCGGCGCGGCGACCGGGGCGGCCGCCGGGGCCATCGAGGCCAGCGGCGGCGCGCTGAAGGTGACCGAGACCGGCACCGGCACCGGCGCGATCATCGAGGCGCGCACCTCGCTCGAGGGCGGCCCGGCCGCAGACGAGGGCGGCGACCGCGAGACGGACACCGACCCGCTGCGCGGCGGCGGGGGCGGCGGGACCGGGGGTACCGGGGGAGCCGGCGGGGTCGGGGGAGCCGGCGGCGCGGGCACGTCCGGGACCGGCGGCGCGGGCACGTCCGGGACCGGCGGCGCGCCGGGCTCCACCGGGGGCGCCGCGACCGGGATCGGCGGCGCGCCGGGCGGCGCCGTCGGCGCCAGCGGCGGGCCGGGCGGCGGGACCAGCGGCGGGGGCGCCGCCCTCGACGCGCTGACCAGCGGCGGCGGGACCGGCGGGACCGGCTCCTCCACCGGGAGCGGCGGCGGGACCGGCTCCTCCACCGCGAGCAGCGGCGGCGGGACCGGCGGGTCCGGCTCCTCCACCACAAGCAGCGGCGGCGGGACCGGCTCCTCCACCGCGAGCGGCGGCGGCGGGACCGGCGGGACCGGCTCCTCCACCGGGAGCGGCGGCGGGACCGGCTCCTCCACCACAAGCAGCGGCGGCGGGACCGGCGGGACCGGCTCCTCCACCGAGACCGGCGGCGGCGAGGTGGCCACCGGCGGCCCGGGCGCGGGCGCGGTGACCGAGCGCACCGGTGAAGAGGGCGTGCCTGGCGCTGATCCCGCGAAGGCCAGCGGCGTCGAAGAGCTGCTGCGGACCGTGGACGGCCTCGGCGGCGGCGGGGTGATCGCGGCCCTGCCCGAGGGCGCGATGGCCGCGGCAGAGGGCCTCGCGTCGATGTTCTTGGCCGGGATGGAGCCGACGCCGACCGAAGAGAGCCCCGAGACCACCGCGCCCCCGACCGAAGAGGCGAAGACCGCGCCGCCGGTCACCGCGGCCCCGCCGTCTTTTGTCGCGCCGGTGATCGGCGACGGGGGCGGGCCCACGACCGAGGCCTCGACCCTGGTCGAGGACGCGAAGGTGCGCAGCGGCGCGCTGATCTCGGGCTTTATGACCTCGGCCGAGACCCAGGCGACCGAGGTGCTCGGCGCCGGCGCGGCCCTGCGCGACCGGGTGATGGGCGCGGCGCTCACCGCCAAGGCGATGGTCGAGGACAACCGGGCGGCCCAGAAGGCGTCGATCATCGCGCAGTTCCAGGCCTCGCGCACCGCGGCCCGGGGCAAGGCCACCGGGCTGCTCGGCACGCTCGACGCCGACTTTGGCGCGCTGATCGCCAACATCGAGGCCCGGAACATGATGTTCGGGGCCTCGGTCGAGGTCGCGGCGGCGGCGAGCAAGGTCAAGGTGGCGGCCATGGGCGCCGCCCAGATGATCAAGATCTCGGGGCTCTACACCAGCGCCGCGGCCCAATACAAAGCGGCCGGCGAGGGCGCGGCGCATCAGGCCAAGGCGATGGCCGAGGCCGAGGCCAAGTCCTACGAGTCCCGCGTCACCGGCAAGCGGGACTCGTGGACCGACGGCTACCTCACCGACCGGCGGTGGAAGGCGCGGGCCAAGGCCGCCCGGGCGGTCGGCCAAGAGTACGCCAAGGGCCTGCGGGCCAAGGCCGAAGAGATCGCGGGCAAGTCATGGGCCAACCTCAAGAATGACATGAACGGCGTCGTGCTGGCGATCAACAACGCCAACGACCTGATCAACAGCCAAGCCAAGGCGGTCAAGGACGCCGGGGCCGCCAACCGGGCCGCGGCGGTCGCCGCCGCCAACGACCAGAAGAAGGCCCTGAAAAAGGCGGTGAACGAGGCCCGCGCGGCG
Source organism: Pseudomonadota bacterium (assembly GCA_046051725.1). Taxonomy (GTDB): domain Bacteria; phylum Myxococcota_A; class UBA796; order UBA796; family UBA2385; genus JAEUKK01. Next base: position 23,537 of record JBJONS010000426.1, read on the forward strand.
GCGATCGGCGCGCTCGAGCAAGAAGAGGCCGAGCACCTCGCGAACATCGACCAGGCCGCCAATGACGCGCTGGCCGGCATCGATTCGCAGGCCGAGGGCCTGGCGGCGGGGGCCGAGGCGGCGCTGGCCCAGGGCGCGGCGGGCATCCGCGCGGCGGCCGCCCAGCTGCAGGCCAGCCTCAACGGCAAAACGGCGCCCGATCCCGATCAGCTCGCCCCGGCGCTCAGCGAGGCCCAGGCGGCCCTCCGCGCCCAAGTTGACGCGCTGAAGGCCCAGGTCGACGCCGGCGTGAGCCAGGGCGAGGCCGGCCTGCTCGAGGCGGGCGGCACGATCGCCGGCGCCCTGGGCGAGGCCGGCGCGGCGGCGGTCGCCCGCGGCCAGTCTGCGGTCACGGCCTTTGACGAGAGCCTCGGCAAGCTGCGGACCAACGCCGCGCAGGCCGTCCGCAGCGTGCGCGATGGCTACAGCAAGGGCCAGACCAAGCTCGAGGCGGCCCGCGACGGCGCGTTCAAGCCGGTCGAGGACAACATCTCGGCCCTGTTCGCCGACTTCCTCAGCCGCATGGCCAAGGGGGCGGTCGACAACGCCGCCGCCCTGAAGAAGGGCCTGGTCGACGCGGCCAAGGGCGACATGATCAAGGCCATCCGCGAGGAGGCCAAGAAGGCCGCCGACGCCGAGCAGCCGGCCTGGAAGAGCGTGGTCGCCTGGGTGCTCATCATCGCGGTCATCGTGGTGGTCGCGGTCTTCGCCGGCCCGCTCATCATCGGGGCCTGCGTGGGCGCGGCGGGCGCGCTGGGCGCGGGCGCGGCAGCGGCGACGATCATCGGCACCGCGGTCGGCGGGGCCATCGTCGGCGCGCTGTCCAGCGGCGCGATCCAGGTCATCACGAACTTCCGCGACGGGAAGGCCTGGAACGAGGGCCTCGGCAAGGCGATGGTGATGGGCGCGGTCACCGGGCTGCTCACCGGCGGCTTCGGCGGCTGGCTGAACTCGGGGGCGCGCCTCGCCTACGGGCCGATCATGAAGGCCGTGCTGCAGGGCGCCTTCGACATCGTGCTCAACACCGCGGTGGCGGCGTTCAAGGGTGAGCTCGACTGGAAGAACTTCCTCGCCATCGTGGTGCAGTCGGTGGTCGCCAACGGAATCGATAAGGCACCCAAGATCAAAGACATGAGCAACGGCGCCAAGGCGGGCTTCAAGTTCGCCGGCGACGTCGCGGTCGAGGGTGGCAAGCAGTACGCCACGAAGGGCGAGTTGAGCTTCAACGACATGGCCATGGCCACGGTCAGCTCGGCTGCCAACAACTTCGGCGGGCTCGGGCGCGGCGGCGAGCTGCAGCAGGACGCCTTCAAGACTGGCCAAGACTTCGGCGCGGGCGCGATGACCGGCCTGCGCAACGGCGCGAGCCGCCTCGGCGGGGGCGCGGGCGACCGGCCGGTGACCGGCGGCTCTGGCCGCGGCGACGTGAGCGATCTGCTCGCCAAGGGCGACATCCACGGGGTCTCGCGCCTCACCGGCATGGACCCGGTCGAGGTCGAGGTGCTGATGCTCTACAAGAATGAGGCGCCCGGCAAGCAATTCAAGTCCTTGTCCGAGATCGACGCGATCCAGCCCGGCCTCGGCAAGAAGCTGGGCGAGATCGACGCGGGGCCGTTCCGGCCGGTGCTCGACGCGGTCAACG